>NZ_JAMGZK010000032.1 GCF_025564065.1 Silvania hatchlandensis
CGTCTTGCGACGTTAAGAATCCATGTCACTTTGAGTGCCCACACAGATTGTCTGATAAATTGTTAAAGAGCAGTGCAACGCGGCGTTAAGCTCACCGTTGCGAGGTGGCGTATATTACGCTTTCCTCATCCAGAGTCAAGCGTTTATTTTCGCTTTTCTCTGTCGGCGTTCATCTCTGAACCCCTGCTGTCACGGCGGTTTGTAATCCGTTGTTCCGTGTCAGTGGAGGCGCATTATAGGGAGTTCTCCGACGGTGACAAGCATAAATATGAAAAAGTTTTCCGTTCGCTTACTTTTCGGTCTTTACGCTGATTAAAGCCGCGAATCGCTGGTTAAACGTGCGATTTGATGGGCGAAACTGGCAACCTGGGACCAGTCTGTGTAGACCACTTCTTTACGCGTATCGGTTTCACCGCCCGTCATCTTCATAATGAGGCGAATCATAAAGCGGTCGTACCAGCGATAACGCGGATAACGCAGTGCCCCCGCAAAGACCGCGCTCACCGTAGGATGCCAGGGAGAGCTCAGCAAAAACTTACGCGTATAGCTGTTCGTCTGCGGCGTACGCTTTTCCGCTTTACGCGCCACCAGGTTCACAGAGTAGAACGCGCTCGGCAGGCCATTCAGTGCTGCCGTATGCTTTTTCACAAAACGATCCAGAGCCGGATGGAAATGGCCATAGCGAATCGATGCGCCGACCACCACGCGGTCATACTCCTGCCAGGCAATCTCTTGCGTGCGGTTCAGATTGATGACATCGGCATAGATGCCCTGCTCTTTGAGCTCTGATGCCAGATATGAAGCAATCTCACGCGTTTGTCCGTCACGTGTGGAAAATAGAATTAATGTTTTCACAAACAACTCCCTTTATTCGCGCCAGAAGGTTGGCGTAAAGAGGACCAACAGCGTAAAGACCTCAAGACGTCCGAACAGCATGTTGGCAATCAGGATCCACTTCGCGGTTGGATTCATGCTGGCAAAATTATCCGCCACCACGCCAAGCCCGGGTCCAAGGTTATTCAGCGTGGCGACGACTGAGGCAAACGCCGAGAAGTCGTCGACACCCGTGGCAATAATTGCCAGCATGCTGACGATAAACACCAACGCATAAGCAGAAAAGAAGCCCCACACGGCTTCAAGGATGCGCTCCGGCAGCGCGCGGTTGCCAAGCTTAATGCTGTAAACCGCATTGGGATGCACAAGACGCTTAAGTTCGCGGTTACCCTGTTTAAACAGCAACAGAATGCGGATTACCTTTAACCCGCCCCCGGTCGATCCGGCACACCCGCCAATAAATGCAGAACACAGCAGCAGCACCGGCAGGAACAGCGGCCAGCGGGCAATACTGTCGGTCGTGAAGCCGGCAGTGGTCGCCATCGACACCACCTGGAAGAAGGCCTGATTAACAGTGGTAACTGCTGAGCTATAGACATCGTGCAGCCACAGCACCAGGGTACAAATGACAACCAGCGTGAGCTGCACGCCGATAAACATCCGAAACTCCGGATCGCGCCAGTACACCTTCAGGTTGCGACCGCTTAATAAAGAGAAGTGCAGGCCATAGTTACAGCCGGAGATCAGCAGGAAGATAGCGATAATGGTGTTGATCGTTGGGCTGTCGAAATAGCCAATACTGGCATCATGGGTAGAGAAGCCGCCAATCGCGATGGTGGCAAAGCTGTGGCCTATTGCATCAAAGGCTGGCATCCCGGCGAACCACAGCGCCAGCGCACAGGCGATAGTTAGCAGAACATAAATAAACCACAGCGTTTTTGCCGTCTCAGCAATACGCGGGCGCATTTTATTATCCTTCAGCGGCCCCGGCATTTCCGCACGGTACAGCTGCATCCCCCCGACGCCCAGGATCGGCAGAATAGCCACAGCTAAAACAATGATCCCCATACCGCCGAACCACTGCAGCATCTGCCGATAAAAAAGGATAGCGTGAGGCAGTGAGTCCAGCCCCACCAGCGTGGTGGCCCCGGTGGTGGTCAGCCCGGAAAAGGATTCAAAGAATGCATCGGTGACGGTTAAGTTGGGCCGTTCAGAGAAGATAAAGGGCAACGCACCCACGCTGCCCAGCACGGTCCAGAACAGCACCACGATAAGAAAGCCTTCGCGGGATTTCAGCTCACCTTTTTCCCGGCGGTTAGGCCACCACAGCAGGGAGCCAATCACCAGCGCAACAAAAAAGGTCTGTGTAAAGGCTCGGCCCGCACCATCCCGATAAATAAGCGCCACCAGTCCCGGGAGGATCATCGTCCCGGAAAACAATATGACCAACAATCCAACGATTCGGGTTATGGCACGAAAATGCATTCTGCCGCTTCCTTAGGTATTCAATAAGTAAGGGGGGGATTATTCTTCAATCGGCCGTAATTGCAACGCACCACGACTAAAATCAGCCAGTTTTGCTGAAAACGCCGGAAGCGACGCCTGAGGCAGCGCCACTCGCAGTTGTACCGTTACCTGGTAATCACTGTGTACAATCAGGCCCTGATAAAGTTTCAACAAGGCTTCGATGCCGGATAACTGGGCGTAATCGCACAATAAAGTATATTCGGTTAGCGGCGTTTTGCGGAGCGTTGTGAGGAGATTGAGCGCCTGCTGAACACCGCCGCCATAGGCCTTCACCAGCCCACCCGTTCCTAACAATACGCCGCCGTAGTAGCGCACCACGACGGCGGTTATCTCGCCAACCCCACAGCCCATTAGCTGAGAGAGCATCGGTTTGCCCGCCGTACCCGCCGGTTCACCGTCATCCGAGAAACCGAGCTTTTGCGAATCGTCAGGCGGCCCGGCCACCCACGCCACACAGTGGTGGCGGGCGTCGGGATGTTCCGCACGTACCGACTCAACAAAGGCTTTTGCCGACTCCACGCCGTCGGTATGCGCCAACAGCGTGATGAAACGGCTTTTCTTGATCTCTTCCGTAAAGGTGACCGGCGCTGCCGGTATGAGCCAGCTTTCCATTACGCCAGCTTCAAATCTCGCGTCATGTTTTCTGTACCGTTTTCGTGGATCACCACGTTATCTTCGATACGGATCCCGCCAAACGGTTTCAGGGCGTCAATTTTCTGCCAGTTGAAGTGTTTGCTGAACTGCCCTTCACGCCACGGCGCAAGCAGGGACTCAATAAAGTAGATGCCCGGCTCGATAGTCACCACCATGCGCGGCTGCAGAATACGGGTGCAGCGCAGATAAGGATACTTCGACGGCGCCGCCAGATGCGTGCCGGTATCGTCCTGCATAAAGCCTGCGGTGTCGTGCACCTGCAGACCCAGCGGGTGGCCAATACCGTGCGGCATAAACGGCCCGGTCAGGTCGTTGTCGACCATCGCCTCTTCGCTCATGTCGTTGAGGATCTGATGCTTACGCAGCAGCTTCGCAATACGCTGATGGAACTGGATATGGTAATCAACGTAGCTCACGCCGGCCTTCAGGGTGGCAATCAGGGCCAGCTGCTCGTCGTTCACGTCTTTAATCAGCTGTGCAAACTCGGTATCGCTGTTGCCGGCCCAGGTACGGGTCAGGTCAGCGGCATAGCCGTTATATTCCGCACCGGCATCCAGCAGGAAGCTGCGCATTTCGGATGGCGCACGGTGGTCGAGTTTGGTGTAGTGCAGCACCGACGCGTGTTCATTCAGCGCCACAATGTTGCTGTACGGCACGTCAGTATCCCGGTGGCCGGTCGCCGTCAGGTAAGCCTGGTTGATATCGAACTCGCTCATGCCGGACAGGAAGGCTTCATGGGCCGCACGATGGCCGTTAACCGCCGTTTTTTGCGCTTCACGCATACACGCCAGCTCATAGTCGGTCTTATAAGAGCGGTAATAGTGCAGGTAATCAATCACGCCTTTCGGGTTGATATTATCGGCGGAAATATCCAGACCACGCGCACGTTCAGGCACTGGACCGATGTAGCCGATATTGCCGCGTGCAGCAGGTAACTGGCTGCCAATACCATCAGCTTTCGGCAGCGCGATAACCTCAACATCTTCCGTCCAGAATGAGGTCGGCAGCGGCTCCACGTTATGCCAGTAATCAACCGGCAGATAGAACCACAGTTTCGGCTTGTTCACGCCATCCACCAGCAACCAGCAATTGGGAACCTGTGTTACCGGTACCCAAGCTTTAAATTGCGGATTAACTTTAAATGGATAAGCGTGATCGTCGAGAAAGACATTGAACAGTTCGCCAGAGTGGATGAGCAGCGCATCCAGCTTAAAACGAGTCAGTACGTCGCGGGTACGTTCCTGTAACGTAACAATATGATTCTTATACAGCGCGGCCAGTGAGTCCATCTTAGTTCCTTTTGTTTTGACCTCAAGTCACCGCATCTTAGCACACCTCAGAAAAGCTGCGTGATCTGCACCGAGCGTGATCGAGCCTACAATTATTTAATGAGTAATTTGCATTTCATTAACATAAATCCCACACTCCGATTCATCTGGTATGACCAGATCCTATTGCTGGATTCAGGAGACTGACATGCTCTATAAAGGCGACACCCTGTACGTAGACTGGCTGGAAGGTGGCATTGCCGAACTGGTGTTCGACGCCCCCGGCTCAGTGAATAAGCTGGACACCGCGACCGTGGCCAGTCTTGGCCATGCGCTGGACGTTCTGGAAAAACAATCCGACTTAAAAGGTCTGCTGCTGCGTTCAGAAAAAGCGGCGTTTATTGTCGGTGCAGACATCACCGAATTCCTCTCGCTGTTCCAGGTTCCGCAAGAGCAGTTGAGCCAGTGGCTGCATTTTGCCAACAGCGTCTTTAACCGCCTGGAAGATCTGCCGGTCCCGACTATCTCTGCAGTGAATGGCTATGCGCTGGGCGGCGGCTGCGAATGCGTGCTGGCGACGGATTACCGGCTGGCGACGCCGGACCTGCGCATCGGTCTGCCAGAAACCAAACTGGGCATTATGCCGGGCTTCGGCGGCTCCGTCCGTCTGCCGCGTCTGCTGGGTGCCGATAGCGCGCTGGAGATCATTGCCGCCGGTAAAGATGTCAGTGCCGATCAGGCCTTAAAACTCGGGCTGGTTGACGGCGTCGTTAAACCTGAAAAGCTGCTTGAAGGAGCGGTAACGATTCTTCGCCAGGCGATTAACGGCGATCTGGACTGGAAAGCAAAACGCCAGCCGAAGCTGGAACCCCTGCACCTAAGCAAAATTGAAGCCACCATGAGCTTTACCATTGCCAAAGGCATGGTGATGCAGACGGCGGGCAAACACTACCCGGCACCGATCACTGCGGTGAAGACTATTGAAGCGGCGGCAAAGTATGGCCGTGACGAAGCACTGAAACTCGAAAACCAAAGCTTCGTACCGCTGGCACACACCAGTGAAGCGCGCGCGCTGGTCGGTATTTTCCTGAATGACCAGTACGTGAAAGGTAAAGCGAAGCAGCTCACCAAAAACGTCGAGACGCCAAAGCAGGCTGCGGTACTGGGCGCAGGCATTATGGGCGGCGGCATCGCTTATCAGTCCGCGTGGAAAGGCGTCCCGGTGGTGATGAAAGATATCAACGATAAATCGCTGACGCTGGGGATGACCGAAGCCGCCAAGCTGCTGAATAAACAGCTCGAGCGCGGCAAGATAGACGGTCTGAAGCTCTCCGGGGTGATTTCAACCATTCACCCGACGCTGGACTACAGCGGTTTCGATCGCGTGGATGTCGTCGTCGAAGCAGTGGTCGAAAACCCGAAAATTAAAAAGGCCGTACTGGCAGAGACGGAAGATAAAGTACGCCCGGATACGGTGCTGGCGTCCAACACCTCCACCATTCCGATCGGCGAGCTGGCCAGCGTCCTCAAGCGTCCGGAAAACTTCTGCGGAATGCACTTCTTTAACCCGGTGCACCGCATGCCGTTGGTCGAAGTGATTCGCGGGGAAAAAACCTCTGACGAAACCCTCGCCAAAGTGGTGGCATGGGCGAGCAAGATGGGCAAAACCCCAATAGTAGTGAATGACTGCCCGGGCTTCTTCGTCAACCGCGTTCTGTTCCCGTATTTTGCCGGTTTCAGCCAGCTGCTGCGCGATGGCGCGGACTTCCGCAAAATCGACAAAGTGATGGAAAAGCAGTTTGGCTGGCCGATGGGCCCGGCTTATCTGCTGGACGTGGTCGGCATTGATACCGCGCATCACGCTCAGGCCGTGATGGCGGCAGGCTTCCCGCAGCGGATGCAGAAAGATTACCGTGACGCGATCGACACGCTGTTCGAGTCCAGCCGTTTTGGTCAGAAGAATGGCCTTGGCTTCTGGCGTTATAAAGAAGACAGCAAAGGCAAGCCGAAGAAAGAAGAAGATGCAGCCGTGGACAGCCTGCTGGCTGAGGTAAGCCAGGCGAAGCGCGATTTCAGCGACGAAGAGATTATCGCCCGTATGATGATCCCGATGGTCAACGAAGTGGTGCGCTGCCTGGAAGAAGGCATTATCGCCAGCCCTGCCGAAGCAGATATGGCGCTGGTCTACGGCCTTGGCTTCCCTCCATTCCACGGCGGCGCGTTCCGCTGGCTGGATACGATTGGCAGCGCCAGATATCTCGATATGACGCAGCAGTATGAACATCTCGGCGCGCTGTATCACGTACCGGATGGCCTGCGTAACAAAGCGCGTCATAACGAAGCGTACTATCCCCCGGTTGAGCCTGCCCGTCCGGTTGGCGCACTGAAAACGGCTTAAGGAGTCACAATGGAACAGGTTGTCATTGTCGATGCAATTCGCACCCCGATGGGCCGTTCAAAGGGCGGCGCATTTCGTAACGTACGTGCAGAAGATCTCTCCGCACATCTGATGCGTAGCCTGCTGTCGCGTAATCCGGCGCTTGCCGCCACCGCGATTGACGATATCTACTGGGGCTGCGTACAGCAGACTCTGGAGCAGGGTTTTAATATCGCCCGTAACGCGGCGCTGCTGGCGGAAATTCCGCACTCAGTACCGGCGGTAACGGTCAACCGCCTGTGCGGTTCATCGATGCAGGCGCTGCACGATGCGGCCCGCATGATCATGACCGGCGATGCGCAGGTCTGCATGATTGGTGGGGTGGAACATATGGGCCACGTCCCGATGAGTCACGGCGTCGATTTCCATCCTGGCATGGGCCGCACCGTGGCGAAAGCCGCGGGAATGATGGGCCTGACGGCAGAAATGCTCTCGCGCCTGCACGGCATCAGCCGTGAAATGCAGGACAGCTTTGCCGCCCGCTCTCACGCCCGCGCCTGGGCCGCGACGCAGTCCGGCGCATTTAAAAATGAAATTCTCCCGACCGGGGGACACGACGCCGACGGCGTGCTTAAGCAGTTTTACTTTGACGAAGTGATTCGCCCGGAAACCACGGTAGAAGCCCTCTCCACGCTGAAACCAGCCTTTGATCCGGTCACCGGTACCGTGACGGCGGGCAGCTCTTCTGCCCTTTCCGACGGTGCTGCGGCGATGCTGGTAATGAGCGAAAGTCGCGCCCGCGAACTGGGTCTGACCCCGCGCGCGCGCATCCGCTCGATGGCCGTGGTCGGTTGCGATCCATCGATTATGGGTTACGGCCCGGTTCCGGCGTCCAAACTGGCGCTGAAAAAAGCCGGGCTTTCCGCCAGCGATATCGACGTGTTCGAGATGAACGAAGCGTTTGCCGCACAGATCTTGCCATGCATTAAAGATCTGGGGCTGATGGATCAGATTGACGAGAAGATTAACCTCAATGGCGGTGCGATTGCCCTGGGTCACCCACTCGGTTGCTCCGGCGCGCGTATCAGCACCACGCTGATTAACCTGATGGAACGCAAGGATGCCCAGTTTGGTCTGGCGACCATGTGTATTGGGTTAGGTCAGGGGATCGCGACGGTCTTTGAGCGAGTGTAAATCTACGAGAGGTATCTCACAGCCAATGGCGCCACCGCAGTTATGGCGTCATTGGCGAAGAAAGACAAGTTTAGTTGCCGTTTTCCCGCCTGTCAGGGGCGGGTTTTTTTATGCTTAGATAAAGGCAAACGCATCGCCAAAGAGGCGATCTTCACGCGCGTGACGTTCGTTGCAGAACAGGTCACGGGCAATTTTTGCCATTTCGAAGCGGCCCGCGATATAGATATCGTGGTTAACCAGCGTGCCATGATCCTGCAGAACGGCCGTTAACACGGTACCGCTGCGACCACGCCAGCCCTCTTCCGGCTGCTCGACCACCGGCTCAACGCGCAGGTTCGGGTGCGTAATGCTCAGTGATTCCAGTTCAGAGAGATCGTAAAGGTGCTTCTCTTCACGGCCACCCCAGTAGATGGTGATATCGCGGTTCGGATTACGTGCCAGCGCCGTCAGCAGAATGGAGCGCACGTAAGAGAAACCGGTGCCGCCCGCAATCAGGATCAGCGGACGTTCTTCGTCATCGCGCAGCCAGGCTTCGCCATGCGGGATATCAATCTCGATTTCACTCTCTTTCAGGATGCGATCCATCACCGCCATCGCATACAGGTTGAGCTCTGACGCCCCTATGTGCAGCTCGATAAACTCTTGCTCATCCGGCGTGGACGCCATTGAGAAAGGGCGCTTATCCCGCTCATCCATCACCACCATCAGATACTGGCCCGCGCGGAAAGAAAACGCCGCTTCAGGCACTAAACGGACGCGATATACGGTGTCGGTGATAGCGTCTACCGAGGTCACTTTACAGCTTAAGGTTGTCATTCGCTCTCTCTGTCGGGAAGTCTATAGGGCATAACGGCTGCATTCAGGCATCTTTACCGTTATTCAGTATGGCCAGTTCATCCCAGATGGCGTCAATACGCGCCGTCACTTCGGGATCTTTTTTGATCGGACGGCCCCATTCACGCTGAGTCTCGCCGGGCCATTTATTGGTGGCATCCAGTCCCATTTTTGAGCCAAGACCGGAAACCGGCGAGGCAAAATCCAGATAATCAATTGGTGTGTTTTCTACTAACACCGTATCGCGCGCCGGATCCATACGCGTAGTGATCGCCCAGATCACGTCATTCCAGTCGCGGGCGTTGACGTCATCATCACAGACGATCACAAACTTGGTATACATAAACTGACGCAGGAAAGACCATACGCCCATCATTACCCGTTTAGCGTGACCCGCGTACTGCTTCTTAATGGTCACCACGGCCAGGCGGTATGAGCAGCCTTCCGGCGGCAGATAGAAATCGACAATTTCCGGGAACTGTTTTTGCAGGATCGGCACGAACACTTCATTGAGTGCAACGCCGAGAACCGCGGGTTCATCAGGCGGACGACCTGTGTAAGTCGAGTGGTAAATCGCATCCTCACGCTGAGTGATGTGCGTGACGGTAAACACCGGGAAGCTGTCCACTTCGTTGTAGTAACCTGTGTGGTCACCGTACGGCCCTTCGGGCGCCATTTCGCCTGGCTCGATATAGCCTTCGAGTACGATCTCCGCGCTGGCGGGCACTTCCAGATCGTTGGAAACACATTTCACCACTTCGGTTTTGGTGCCGCGCAGCAGTCCGGCGAAGGCATATTCAGAGAGGGTATCCGGCACCGGCGTAACGGCCCCCAGGATGGTGGCCGGATCGGCACCCAGCGCAACCGCGACAGGGAAGCGTTCGCCCGGATGGGCTGCGCACCACTCCTGATAATCAAGTGCACCGCCGCGATGCGACAGCCAGCGCATGATCAGTTTGTTTTTGCCAATCAGCTGTTGGCGATAGATACCGAGATTCTGACGCTCTTTATGCGGACCGCGCGTAACGGTCAGGCCCCAGGTAATCAGCGGCGCGGCATCTTCTGGCCAGCACTGCATAATGGGGATACGCGTCAGATCGACCGCCTCACCTTCCACGATTTTCTGCTGGCACGGTGCGCCACGCAGCCTTTTGGTCGGCATGTTCAGCACTTGCTTAAACTGCGGTAACTTATCGAAGAGGTCACGAAAACCTTTTGGTGGCTCAGGTTCTTTTAAAAAGGCCAGCAGCTTACCGACTTCACGCAACGCAGCGACATCCTCCTGCCCCATCCCCATCGCCACGCGTTTTGGCGTGCCGAACAGGTTACAGAGTACCGGCATGGTATAGCCTTTCGGGTTTTCAAACAGAAGCGCCGGACCGCCCGCCCGCAAAGTGCGGTCAGCGATCTCTGTCATCTCCAGAATGGGATCGACAGGAAGGGTGATACGTTTGAGTTCGCCCTGCTTTTCCAGCAGCGCCAGGAAGTCGCGTAGATCGTTGTATTTCATGAAGTTAGTCATGGCCTCTCTGTAAGCGCTTCATTATACGGTGTAAGGCTGCGTGATGCTGTAATTTTGTTAAATTAGCGTGAAGATTCGCGGTCACAGCGCCGTTTCCCCATTATAATCAACTTAGCCATCGCGCCAGGGTTTTGGTATGCTTGCCCCTATAACAAGCGGAAAAGAGTCATTATGCAGGCCTGGTATCTACTGTATTGTAAGCGTGGGCAGCTTCAGCGCGCTCAGGAACATCTTGAACGTCAGGGGGTGAATTGCCTGACGCCGGTGATTACACTGGAAAAAATGCTCCGGGGCAAGCGCACGACAGTCAGCGAACCGCTATTCCCAAACTATTTGTTTGTCGAATTTGACCCCGAGGTGATCCACACCACCACCATCAATGCGACGCGCGGTGTAAGCCACTTTGTACGTTTTGGTGCGCACCCTGCAATGGTACCCTCGACCGTAATACATCAGCTTTCCGTCTATAAGCAGCCAGAAGGCATTACCGATCCCGATACCCCGTTCTCCGGTGATCCTGTGGTGATCACTGAGGGCGCATTCGAAGGGCTGGTCGCTATTTTTGCTGAGCCGGACGGCGAAGCCCGCTCCATGCTGCTGCTCAACTTATTGAATAAAGACGTTTTGCAGAGCGTGAAAAACACCAGCTTCCGTAAAGCTTAAAACTGTACGCCAAACAGACGACGTACGTTGTCATCCGTCTGTGCAGCCAGCCACTGCGGCTCTTCTGCGCGCCAGGAGGCGATCCGCTCAATAATATGCCCCAGATAAGCCGGTTCATTGCGCCGCGATTTCGGTTTTGGACTGAGATCGCGCGGCAGCAGGTACGGCGCATCCGTCTCAATAAGCAGGCGATCGGCGGGGATAACCGGGAGTAGTTCTCGCAGTTCCAGCCCGCGCCGTTCATCGCAGACCCAGCCCGTGATCCCCAGATATAACCCGCGATCCAGACAATCCAGCGCCTCCTGTCGGGAGCCGGTAAAGCAGTGCAAGACCGCACCAGGCAGTTTATCCAGCCAGGGTTCAAGCAGCGCCAGAAAACGGTCATGCGCATCCCGGCAGTGCATAAACACCGGCATGCTCAGCTCTGCCGCCAGCGCAAGCTGGGCGCTAAAAGCGTGTTCCTGCTCAGCTGGCGTGGAGAAATTGCGATTAAAATCGAGGCCGCATTCACCGATAGCCACCACTTCAGGCGAGGCCGCCAGGGCACGCAGGATATCAAAACTTTCCGGCCCCCACTGGCTGCTGTCGTGGGGGTGAACACCGGCGGTAGACCAGCAGTGTGGATAGCGCTGCGCCAGCTGTCGCGCCAGGTCGCTTTCATGAAGATTGGTGCCCGTCAGCAGCAGGCCATTTACCCGTGCGTCGAATGCCCGGGCGACCACCTCATCACGATCGTGCGCAAACTGCGGGCTGGTCAGGTTCAGACCGATATCAAACATGCTGTCTCCCATATGACAACCGCCCTGACGGGCGGCTGGTATTATTCTTCAGTGGTGTGTTCCGACTCTTCGTCGTGATCCGCTCGTCGCTTACCAACATAGAAGCGCGAGAAGAACAGGCCGACCTCAAACAGGCAATACATCGGTATCGCCAGCAGGGTCTGCGAGAAAACATCCGGCGGTGTCAGCAGCATGCCGACAACGAAAGCCCCCACCAGAATGTACGGCCGCTTTTTACGCAAGTCGTCCGGTGTGGTTATCCCCACCCAGCACAGCAGCACGATGGCGACCGGCACCTCAAAGGCCACGCCGAAGGCCATAAACAGCGCCATCACGAAGCTCAGGTAGCTGGCAATATCCGTCGAGACCTGCACGCCTACCGGTGCAGTATTTGCCAGGAAGCCAAACGCCAGCGGAAAGACCACGAAGTAGGCAAACGCCATGCCGATATAAAACAGCAGAGAACTGGAGACCAGCAGCGGGATCACCAGCCGACGTTCATGCTTGTACAATGCGGGAGCAATAAACGCCCAGACCTGGTAGAGGATCACCGGCGCAGAGGCTATCAGCGACACCCAGAAGGTGAGCTTAATTGGCGTAAAGAACGGCGAGGCGACGTCGGTGGCAATCATGGTTGCGCCCAGCGGCATCTGCTTAATCAAGGGTGCAGAGACCACCTGATAGATGTCGTTAGCGAAATAGACCAGCCCTAAGAAAATGAGGCAAACCGCAATAATGCAGTTCAGCAGGCGTTTGCGCAGCTCGATGAGGTGCGCAATCAGCGGTTGAGTTTCTTCTACTGCCATGTTTACGATTTATCACTCGACGAGGAAGACGGTTCGGCAACGGGTGCAGGGTTTGATGCTGCTGGGGCTGCCGTCTTTTCTTGCTTCAGGATGGCCGGTTCTGTCGGCGTCTGCTCTGGCGCACTGGCCTGATGCTCGGCGCTGGCAGGCGTTACGCCTTCATGCTGCGCTTCGTTGTCTTTGACCAGCGGATTGCGGATAGTATTGGCTTCATCGCTCGCTTTTTCCGGATCGTTAACACTGTAGGAGCGCTTCATGGATTCCGCTGCTTCGCGCAGTTCATCCATCGAGGCTTTCAGTTCAGGCGTCAGGTTATCCATGCTCGCCTTCTCCACTTTTTTCAGGCTATCCTGAAACTCCTGCAGCTTAAGCTCCTGCGCCAGCTCATTCTGTACCGTCGTCGCCAGCGAACGCAGCGCGCGTACCCAGCCTGCAACTGTTTTGACTGCCACGGGTAAACGCTGAGGCCCCAGCACAATGAGGCCAATCACGAATACCAGCAGCAGTTCGCTAAAACCGATATCGAACACGAATTACACCTGCTCGTTGTCGTGGCGTTTAGCATTGTCCTTTTTGACGTCGTCTTGTTTGTCGGCAAGTGATTTGGCAGTAAAATCAGCGTCCTGGCTGGTTTTTTCCTGCTTATCCTTATCGTCATCATCACTGATCGCTTTCTTGAAGCCTTTGATGGATGCACCAAGATCGGAGCCGATGGAGCCCAGTTTTTTGGTCCCAAACAGCAGCACAACGATGACGGCAATAATCAACAATTGCCAGATACTGATACCACCCATACATCTTCCTCAGTTATAGATGATTAATTAACCAGGTCGCATTATACGTTATGCGACCCTGCGATAGCGACGCAATTCAACGCGTTTTGCGCCACCCTATCAACCAGGCCACTACGCCGCCCGCCATCAACCAGGCGGGCATAAATTCCCACTCCGGACGATTAATCAGCAGCAGCGTGCCACTGAGTAACAGCGTTGCACCAATCCCAAACAGATAACGAGACTGGCCCTGACGCACATGGTTTGTTTGCAACTCGTGGGCGATTTTATCCACGCTGTGCTGCAACTTTTTGCTCTGGCGCAAACTGTCATACACCAGCTCCGGAATTTCGGGCATTTTTTCAATCCAGAACGGCGCTTTCTCTTTCAGGGAGCGAACCAGCGCGGGCAGCCCAACCTGATCTTTGATCCATGACTCAAGGAATGGCTTGGCCGTTTTCCATAAGTCTAACTGAGGATAGAGCTGTCGCCCCACCCCTTCAACGTAAAGTAATGTTTTCTGGAGTAAAACTAACTGTGGCTGTACTTCCATGTTAAAGCGGCGGGCGGTGTTGAACAGGTTCAGCAGAACGTGTCCAAACGAGATCTCTGCCAGCGGCTTCTCAAAGATGGGCTCACAGACGGTGCGAATAGCAAACTCAAACTCTTCGACGTTGGTATCCAGCGGAACCCAGCCGGAATCCACGTGCAGCTCGGCCACTTTACGGTAGTCGCGGTTGAAGAAGGCGATAAAGTTTTCAGCCAGATAGCGCTTATCTTCTTTGTTCAGCGAGCCGACGATCCCGCAGTCAATGCCAATATACTGCGGATCTTCCGGGTGTTCGTAGCTGACGAAAATATTGCCCGGGTGCATGTCAGCATGGAAGAAGCTGTCGCGGAACACCTGGGTGAAGAACACCTGCACACCACGCTCGGCCAGCAATTTCATGTTGGTGCCCTGCTGCTCCAGCGTTACCACGTCCGAGACCGGGATCCCGTAGATACGCTCCATCACCATCATGTCCTGGCTGCAGTAATCGGAATAGACTTCCGGCACATACAGCATCGGGCTGTTTTCAAAGTTGCGGCGCAGCTGAATGGCGTTCGCCGATTCACGCAGCAGATTCAACTCGTCGATCAGCGTTTTTTCATATTCACGCACCACTTCCATCGGACGCAGTCGGCGGCCGTCGGGCAGCAGACGCGGCACCCAGCGGGCCAGGCGATAGATGAGCTTCATGTCCGCTTTGATGACCGGCAGAATGTCCGGGCGGATCACCTTAATGACCACCTCTTTGCCGTTCTCTTTCAGGCGCGCGGTATGCACCTGCGCAACGGAAGCCGAGGCCAGCGGCTGGATGTCGAAATCATCGAACCAGCTCTCTACCGGAATATCGCCCATCGCTTTCTCGATCTGCTGCTTTGCGAGGGCGCCATCAAACGGGGCGACCTTGTCCTGCAGCAGCGCCAGCTGATCGGCAATCAAAGGTGGGAACAGATCGCGACGGGTTGAGAGCATCTGGCCGAACTTAATCCACACCGGGCCAAGCTCCTGTAACGCCAGCCGCAACCGCTCGCCAAGCAGTTTGTCCTGATGGCGATTTGGCATCCAGAACAGCGTCCGCCGCCAGACGCGCAGCGGCAGTGTGATACGCATTTTGGGGATAAGCTCGTCGAGCCCGTAACTCAAAAAGGTGCGGATGATAAAGTAGAGGCGCCGAATTTCACCAGGCGTCATTTGCCCTCCAGTTTTTCAAGCCGTTTCGTTAATGCATCGACCGCACGCTCAACCGCGGCGGTTTCTTCTGCGAACCATGCTGCTTCCAGCGGCCCCGGAGCCATGCGCCACTCTTCGGTGAGCACTTCAGCCACGTAGCGCTGCTGGCGCTGAAAGCCTTTTTGCAGCAGGGAGGCACCACCGCGCAGCACTTTGCTGATCCCCTCTGCGGCAATGTCGCCTGTCCAGGGAGCCAGCAGTTCTGCGGGATCGAACTCGGCCAGATCGGCCAGGGCAACAAAGTTTTGCACCACCTGAATGTCGCCTTCGACCTCCAGCTCACCGCTGCGGATAAGCGCAGTAAGCTGCTGGCGATCGCGTAGTTTTGGCAGCACGTTCATATGGGTGATGACGGAGCAGTCGGCCTCGCCTTCCCATTCGCCCAGAACATCGAGCTGGCGTTCGCTGAACACCAGCACCAACGGGGTCGTGAACTCTTTTAACACCACCCGCAGCACTTTGCCGTTCAGACGCTGACGCGCCGGTTTTAACGCCGCAGAGCGATAGAGAAAGGTATTGAGTACGTTTTCTACACCGGCAGTGATCAAGGGTTTAAACGGCATCTGCCACCTCCACTCAGAACTTGTAACCACGATGCAGCGCAACAACACCGGCCGTCAGGTTGAAGTAATCAACGTTGTCAAAACCTGCATCCTGCATCATCGCTTTCAAGGTGTCCTGATTGGGGTGCATACGGATGGATTCGGCCAGATAGCGATAGCTTTCTGCGTCGTTGGCAACCATCTCGCCAATACGCGGCAAAATGTGGAACGAATAAGCGTCGTAAGCTTTGCTCAGCGGCTCGATAATCGGTTTTGAGAACTCCAGCACCAGCAGACGACCGCCCGGTTTCAGCACGCGGTACATAGAGCGCAGCGCTTTCTCTTTGTCGGTGACGTTACGCAGACCGAAAGAGATGGTGATGCAGTCGAAGGTGTTATCCGGGAAGGGCAGCGCTTCGGCATTGGCCTGCACATATTCGACGTTGCCCACCACGCCAATGTTGCGCAGTTTTTCACGACCCATTTTGAGCATCGAGTCGTTGATGTCGGCCAGTACTACGCGGCCAGTTTCACCCACCAGACGCGAGAATTTTGCCGTCAGATCGCCGGTTCCGCCAGCCAGATCCAGTACGGTTTGACCACGACGTACGCCGCTGCAATCAATGGTGAAGCGCTTCCACAAGCGATGAATACCGAATGACATCAGGTCATTCATTACATCGTACTTCGCCGCCACGGAATGGAATACGTGGGCCACCATGTCAGCTTTCTGCGCTTTAGCGACAGTCTGAAAGCCAAAGTGCGTTGTGTCTTGTGAATCTTCAACCATCTCAGAGCCTGCTTATCAGTCAAATGTTCGAGAAGTGTAACAGATTGGGCGCATTTGCCCTACGATTCAACCACCCTGGGAATAACGATCCACGGCTGCGGCTGGCGGGTGTGGATCCGCTAACACCCTGTCTTTATTGTCTCTATTTTGAGCACCTGTTGCTTCTCGCAAACGATACTCGTCATCCTGCGCGAGCGCCTGTTCCACCAATTCCGGATTAATCTCGCGCTTCACCTCCACGCCGAGAGTGCGGAACGATTCGGCCTGCGCCAGCAGGTTTCCCCGCCCGGACGTCAGCTTTTTCATTGCCTGGCGATAGTTATCCTGTGCACGGTCAAGGCTTTGGCCTACCGAGGACATGTCATCAACAAACAGGCGCATTTTGTCGTAAAGCCGGCTGGCGCGATCGGCAATCTGCTGCGCATTACGGCTCTGGTGCTCGTAGCGCCACAAATTAGCAATGGTGCGCAGGGCCACCAGCAACGTGGTGGGGCTGACCAGCATAATGTTATTTTTCAACGCCTCGGAGATCAGCTCCGGCTGGCGATCCAGCGCCAGTAAAAAGGCCGGTTCGACCGGGATGAACATCAGGACGTAATCCAGCGAGCGTAACCCTGGCAGCTGCTGATAATCTTTGCGCCCCAGCAGGCGAATGTGGTTTCGCACCGAAGCAATATGCTCCTGTAGCGCCGCCTCGCGGGTGTTGTCATCTTCCGCATTGAAGTAACGCTCGTAGGCCACCAGCGTCATCTTGGCATCGATAACCACGTCTTTGTCCTGCGGCAAACGGACGATAACGTCCGGCTGCATGCGCGAGCGGGTCTCGGTTTCAATGCTGACCTGCGTCTGATACTCATGGCCTTCACGCAGGCCGGAGGCCTCAAGCACGCGGGTCAGGACCACTTCCCCCCAGTTGCCCTGGGTTTTATTGTCGCCTTTCAGCGCCCGGGTCAGGTTGACGGCCTCCTGCGCCATCTGGGCATTCAGCTGCTGGAGATTGCGAATTTCATGGGCCAGGGTGTGCCGCTCCCGCGATTCCTGACCAAAGCTGTCCTGCACCTGGCGACGAAAGCCGTCCAGCTGTTCGCGCAGGGGCGTCAGCAGACCATTGAGGCTCTGGCGGTTTTGCTCATCGACGCGGCGATTGCTGTGCTCAAAGATACGGTTCGCCAGGTTTTCGAACTGCTCGCTCAGGCGCTGCTCGCTGTTGATCATCTGCCGGATTTTGTCTTCTGCATGCAGCTGGGTCGACTCCAGCCGGGTGGTGACTTCGCGCAGGTCGGCTTCCAGCGAGGTGTTGATATCCCGCAGATTGCGCAGCTCGTTGTTGAGCAACTCGCACTCGTCGCGCCAGTGCCCGCTCTGGGCCGTTTGCTGTTTAAGCGCGCTCAGGTCGGCCACCATCTCTTCACGCTCAACCAGCTGATCGGCCTTTTGCTGCGCATGTTGATAGCTGGCCATCAGCCAGCCCACGCCGACGCTGACCAACGCAATAACGGCATAAATTAAGATGGAGATATCCACAACGCCCCCGGTATCAAGCTATTACCCGCACAAAATAGAATTGTGCTGTATAAACGTCCAGTTTGAAAGGGGTTTTCTGCGAGGCGCTGCGCAAAGAAAAAGGCCGAACAGGTCGGCCTTTGTCGTAGGGAGAACGAAATTACAGCAGGCGGCGAGCCGCTTCCACCACGATTTTCACCGCATGGCTTTCGGTCTTCTTCATGGTCTCGGCGTTCGGGATCTCCTGCTGGGTGCGGTTGACGATCACGCCCGCCACCATACCGGCACGCAGGCCCTGGCTGGCGCACATGGTCAGCAGCGTTGCGGATTCCATTTCATAGTTCATCACGCCCATGGACTGCCACTCTTCCATCGAGCCTTTAAAACGGTTTACCACGCGACCCGAGAAGGTGTCGTAGCGCTCCTGGCCTGGGTAGAAGGTATCAGAGGACGCCGTCACGCCAACGTGGGTGGTGGCACCTACGGATTTCGCCGCTTCAACCAGTGCGGTGGTGCACTCAAAGTCAGCCACCGCCGGGAATTCCATCGGTGCAAAGTGCAGGCTCGCGCCGTCCAGACGAACAGACGCCGTGGTCACCAGCACGTCGCCGACGTTGATGTGCGGCTGAATAGCGCCGGTCGTCCCGATACGCAGGAAGGTGCGAATACCCAACTGGGCCAGCTCTTCAACGGCAATAGAGGTCGACGGGCCACCGATACCGGTAGAACAGACGATCACCGCTTTGCCGTCCAGCTCAGCGCGCCAGGTGGTGAATTCACGATGTGATGCCAGCTTAACCGGCTTATCCATCAGCGCGGCGATCTTTTCCACACGCTCTGGATCGCCAGGGACGATAGCGAGCTGGGCCCCTTGTAAATCATTTTTAGTGAGGCCGAGATGAAAAACATCAGACTTAGACATAAGAACTCCTCTGTGGATCGGGTTGTCAGCAGAAGTAAAACGGTACTTTACCGAAGCACCTGGCTTCTTTTCGTGACGGATATCACCATGAATGAAATTGATTGCATATAATTACCATGAAATGGTGATTCACATCACATTAACAATGTTATATCGCCATCCGCTGCACAAAAGATAGACTGTTTCGGGCACTGTGAATTCATTACCTGCGGACTATATTTACCTTTGCGCTAATTGGTACGGAGAATGCCATGACTGAAAAAACTGGATTTGCACCTGCTGCTGGCCCCGAGGTCAGCACCGTCGTGACCACGCCCGACGAGGCGATCAACGCCGGAGAAACCTCTATTCCGACCCAGGGCGATAACATGCCCGCTTACTATGCTCGCCCTCAGCATGTGGAGGGTAGCCTGCCGATCGTCATGGTGATTCAGGAAATTTTCGGTGTGCACGAGCACATTCGCGACCTGTGCCGCCGTCTGGCACTGGAAGGCTATCTGGCGGTGGCGCCTGAGCTCTATTTCCGCCAGGGCGATCCGAATGACTACAGTGATATCCCGACCCTGTTCAGCAATCTGGTGACGAAAGTGCCGGATGCGCAGGTGCTGGCGGATCTCGATCACGTGGCGAACTGGGCGTCGCGCAACGGTGGTGACCCGCATCGCCTGCTGGCAACCGGCTTCTGCTGGGGCGGGCGCATCAGCTGGCTGTATGCCGCCCACAACCCGCAGCTTAAGGCAGCCGTGGCGTGGTACGGCAAGCTGGTCGGTGAAAAAACGCTGAATTCACCAAAGCATCCGGTAGATATCGCAACCGATTTAAACGCGCCGGTGCTGGGGCTGTATGGCGCTGAGGATACCGGGATACCGCAGGATACCGTTGAGACCATGCGCCATGCCCTGCGCGCGGCAAACGCGACGGCAGACATTGTAGTCTATCCCGGTGCAGGACATGCTTTTAACGCCGACTATCGTCCGAGCTATCACCAGGAATCGGCGAAAGATGGCTGGCAGCGCATGCTGGCGTGGTTTAGCCAGTACGGCGCGAAAAAGAGTTAAGCTGCTCACAATTCGCGCGCTCAGGCGCAGCGGTTGTTTGACTTTCAGGCGCAATTTGGTCGATATAAAAAGCACAGGCGTGTAACTACGATCCGTAGGCAAGACCTGAAGCCCATCTCCCCTTCCAGGGGGAGATGGGCTTCAGGTCTTTTTTTTTGCTCTGGAGACAGGGGCCAGACATGAATCACTTGCAGACTGCGCTGGATATCATCACCCAGGTGGGTGGCGCTGAAAATATCGAACATATCGAACACTGCTCCACCCGGCTGCGACTGAGCCTGTATGACAACGGCAAGGTTAACGAGGCCGCGCTGGCAAAAATCGACGGTGTGCTGGGCGTGCGGGTTAACGTGCAGTGCCAGGTGATTATTGGCCACGAGGTGGTGCAGGTTTTCGAGGCCGTACGCTCGCTGACGGGTGAGCCGCAGGCCAACGCGCCGCAGGTGACCACCCGGCCCAGCCGCGGTGCGCAGGTCGTGGATTTTGTGATCAGCGTGTTCCAGCCGCTGGTGCCGGCTATCGCTGGCGGCGGCGTGCTGAAATCGCTCCTGCTGCTGCTGGACGTGCTGGGCTGGCTCAGCCGCGACAGCTCCACCTACAAGGTGCTGGATAACATCGGCTCGGCCCCGCTCTATTTCCTGCCTATCCTGGTGGCGATCACCACGGCGACCAAACTGAAAGTGAACGTGCTGGTGGCAGTCTCGGCGGTGGCGGTGATGGTACTGCCAGCGATGACCAAACAGCTGGCGGACGGGGCGCAGTTTATGTCGTTCGACCTGCGCAATGTGGCCTACGCCTCGCAGGTGTTCCCGGCCATCCTCTGCGTGCTGTTTTACGCCCAGACGGAAAAGCTGTTTAACCGCTATTCGCCGGGCGCGCTGCGTATTTTTCTGTCGCCGATGCTCTCCCTGCTGGTCACGGTTCCGGTCACGCTGCTGATTCTGGGGCCGCTGGGCTACGAACTGGGCGCCGGGCTGGCGACTGTGATCCTGTGGCTGTATGGTAAGCTCGGTTTTGTCGCGACCGGCCTGCTCGCCGCTGCCCTGCCCTTTATGGTTGCCGCCGGGATGCACAAACCGATGCTGCCTTACGCCGTGGCCTCGATGAGCCAGTTTGGCCGGGAGCTGCTCTACCTGCCCGCTTCCCTGGCGCATAACATTGCTGAATCGGGTGCCTGCCTGGCGATCGCGCTTAAAAGTAAAGACAAGGTGCTGAAGTCCACCGCCTTTTCGGCCGGGATTTCTGCCCTGTTCGGCATTACCGAACCGGCACTGTATGGCGTGACGCTGCTGAACAAAAAGGCGCTCTACAGCGTGATTCTGGGCAGTGTGGTTGGCGGGGCATTTATCGGCTGGATGGCAATCGAAGCCTTCGCGCTGGTAGGCCCAGGGCTTGCCAGTATCTCCATGTTTGTCTCACCGGATAATCCACTGAATATCGTCTGGGCCTTTGCCGGGGCAGGGCTGTCGTTTGTTATCGCCTTTATCAGCGCCCTGCTGCTGTGGCGGGATAAAGCGGTCGAAAAAGAGGATGAGCTGACCTTTACCCGGCCGGTTGAAGGGCAAATCGTTCCTCTGGAGACCGTTAACGACGACGTGTTTTCGCGCAAAATCATGGGCGACGGTATCGCCATTATTCCCTCGCAGGGCGTGCTGCGCGCCCCGGCGGACGGCACAGTCGTGAACATATTTGAAAGCGGCCACGCGCTGAGCCTGCTCACCGATTCGGGCGTTGAGCTGATTTTCCATATTGGCATCGACACCATCAAGCTGCAGGGCGAAGGCTTCGATCCCCGCGTAAAAGAGGGTCAGCAGGTAAAAACCGGCGACACCTTAATTGAGTTTTCCCTCGACACCATCACCGCGGCGGGCCTCGATCCGGTGGTGATGATGGTCGTCACTAACGGCGAACGATTCTCGCTGACACCAGGCAGTACCGACAAAAAAACTTCCCATCCGCATATCATCATGACACTTAAGGAGTCCGTGTAATGGATAAATCCCTCCCGTTTCCGCAAGGTTTTTTATGGGGCGGCGCGATTGCCGCTAATCAGGCCGAAGGGGCATGGAACGTTGACGGCAAAGGACCGTCAGTGGCTGACGCCATCACCTGGAAACCCAATCTGTCGCTGAAAGACTATGACGGCCACATGGCGCTGACCGATGAGAACATCCGCGACGCCTTCGAGGGCAAAAATGACGCGCTGTACCCCAAACGTCGCGGCATTGATTTTTATCACCACTACAAAGATGACATCGCCCTGTTCGCCGAAATGGGCTTTAAGGTGCTGCGCGTCTCAATTGCCTGGTCGCGCATTTTCCCGACCGGCGAAGATGCCGCGCCGAACGAGGCGGGTCTGCAATATTATGAAGATATGTTCCGCGAACTGCGTCGTCACAACATTGAGCCGCTGGTCACGCTCTCCCACTACGAGATGCCGCTGGCGCTGAGCGAAAAATACAACGGCTGGGTGCACCGCAACGTGGTGGATGCGTTTGTACGCTTCAGTAAGGTCTGCTTCGAGCGCTATAAAGAGCTGATACGCTACTGGTTGACCTTTAACGAAATCGACAGTATTCATCGGCATCCGTTTACCACTGCGGGCATCCGCGAAGAGAAAAGCCTGCCAGGTAAAGCAAAACAGGACATTTATCAGGGCCTCCATCACCAGTTTGTGGCCTCTGCACTGGTCACCCGCGACTGTCACGACATTATCCCGGGCAGCCAGGTGGGCTGCATGCTGACCAAGCTCACCACCTATCCGCACAGCTGCCGTCCTGAGGACGTCGAAGCCACGCTGAAGAAGAATCTGGAGAACTACTTCTATGCCGACGTGCAGGTATTTGGCGAATATCCGCCGCTGATCCTGCGCGATCTGGCCAGCCGGGATATTCAGATCGACATGCAGGCCGACGATCAGCGTATTTTGAAGGATCACACCGTCGACTTCGTCTCCTTTAGCTACTACATGTCGCTGACCGAATCGACCCAGCCGGACGTGGAGCGTATCCCAGGCAACACCATTCTCGGGGTGAAAAACCCCTACCTGCCTGCGTCCGAATGGGGCTGGCAGATTGACCCGGTGGGGCTGAAGATCTCCCTGCTCGAGCTGTACGATCGCTATCAAAAACCGCTGTTTATCGTGGAAAACGGGCTGGGAGCTAAAGACACAGTGGAGGGCGGAAAAATTCACGATAGCTACCGTATCGACTATTTCCGCGCCCACTTCGAACAAACGTTGGCAGCTATCAATGAAGGGGTGGATGTGATGGGATTCACCACCTGGGGCTGTATCGACATTATCAGCGCGGGCACCTCACAGATGTCCAAACGCTACGGCTTTATCTACGTCGACCAGGATGACGAAGGCAACGGCACGTCCAAGCGCCTGAAAAAAGACTCCTTCTGGTGGTACCAGAGAGTAATTGCCAGCAATGGCGCTGACATGAGCTAAACGGCCCGGCCGCAGGAATAGACGTGATAACGATAAAAAAATCGCTTAACAACAGCATGCTGCTGGTCGACAACGACCAGCGCGAGATGATTCTGTTTGGCAAAGGTATTGGCTTTGGCGCAAAACCGGGCACCAGTATCGATTTGGCACAGGTTGAGAAAGTCTTCCTGCCACTGAGCGATCTCAAATCCCGCCACTTTTTATCGCTGACGGATACTATTCCTGCGGCATTCTTCGATGTCAGCCACGATATTCTGACGCTTGCGCGCAGCGTATGTGGCGACAAGCTCAATTCGGTGCTGCTGTTTACCCTTGCCGAGCACCTGCATTTTGCCGTAGAGCGCAGCCGTAGCGGACAGTTGATCCTCAATAAGCTGAGCTGGGAGGTAAAGCGCTACTACCCGCAAGAGCATAGCGTGGGCATGCAGGCGCGATTAAAAGTGAATGCGCTATTTGCAGTTGAGCTGCCGGAAGACGAAGCGGTGAATATCGCCTTCCACCTGATTAACGCCAGCAGTCAGACCGACGACAGTACCGCCCACCAGCAGGTGGAGCTGGTGAACCGCATTGCAGAGATCGTGCGTTACAAGCTGAGTAAAGCCATTGATACGCAGTCGGTGAATTACATGCGGTTTATTACCCATCTGCGTTATTTCGCCGAGCGGGTGTTAACCGGGAAAATTGTGGTCAGCGAGACCGAGGATTTTTATCAGGAGCTGATGCGCCACCGCCCGGATGCGATGACCGTCGCCTGGGTGATCCGCGACTATGTGCAGGAAAAATATCAGCTCACCTTACCGAAAGATGAGCTGACCTGGTTGAGTATTCATATTAGCCGGTTGATGGATGGCCAGGCATAAAGCGCCCGGTGGCGGCTACGCCTTACCGGGCCTACAACTGCAGTGAATCGTAGGCCTGGCAACAGAGCGCCGGGGTTAACCATACTCGACTCCTGATTTAGTGATCCTTCACAAAGTACAAACGCTTTAGGAAATTAACCATACTTTAATGATTCCCTGTTCTGTATGCCGAGCGTAAGTTGGTATTAATACCAATTATTGAAACAGGAGGTCTTAATATGGCTATACCCGTCTACCTTTGGTTAACAGACTACGCAGGAATTCGTATTAAAGGTTCTGTTGATATACAAGGAAGAGAAGGAAGCATTGAGATTATAGAGCTTATGCATTCTGTCGATCTTCCCACAGACAACCTTACGGGGAAAATCACTGGCAAACGCCTCCATGGCGATTTTGCTTTAATTAAAGAAATCGATAGTTCATCACCCTATCTTTACCAGGGAGTCTCTACTGGCAGAACATTTAAGCAAGCTGAGTTGAAATTCTACCGCATAAATTACAATGGTCAGGAAGAGGAGTATTTTAGAATAACGATGGATAATGCCAGAGTTAATGGTATAGAGCCTATAACATTCGACATTAAAAATCCAAACTATGAAAAACACGATCATCTTGAAGCATTTTATTTAGCTTATGAAAAAATCACCTGGCGTTATCTGGATGGAAACATCATACACTCTGATCGGTGGAATACTAAGCAGGAGGATTTATTATGACGTGGGTTTATAAGGTTAGTTCACATTCTTTTTATCTAAATGGCACGTATCAATTCGATGGTCTTTATACAGGAAGACCTGGATTCAAAAACGACTCGGCAAATGAATGTATAAAGAATAAAGGACCATTACCAAGAGGAACATACACTATTGGGCCAGCTTTCAATCATCCTAAAACCAAAGCATGGACGATGAGATTATTCCCCTATGACGGGAACGATATGTGTGGCCGTGATGGTTTCATGATCCATGGGGAAAGTTCAGCACACCCGGGAGAAGCATCGGATGGCTGTATCATTCTGAACCTATCCAGTCGTAAAATTATAGCTGCAAGTAGTGATAAAACATTAGTGGTGGAGGATTAAATGTTTATAAAGCGACTCTTCTGCACACTGATAACCTTTCCTTTGCTCTCAGAAGCACATAACAGTGGATGTGCTTCTGTTGGAACCGCTATGGAAACAACCTTATTTAACGCTATTTCACGAGACTTTAAAATAGACACATCGAAGATTCTTAGAAACAAAACGACTATTGAAATTATCGACACCACCCCAATATCAAAGATATATGCAGCATCATTAGCAAAAATTGATTATGACAGTGCATTGGCACAGGATAAATCGACAATATCCGAAAGTGCTTACTTTGACAGTTATTATGAAAAATCGGCTCATTCACTAACAGCTAAGTACACGTATATTAATAAGGAAATGAAGAAAGACGTTTTCATTGCTTCCAGCCTTATAAATAAAGAAGAATGTTCTGTCAGGTTTAATGGTTATATTACTCTATCCAGAGAATTTTAATTTTTCATGATGGCAAATCGTAGGCCGGGCAAGCACCAGCGCCACCCGGCAATTTCACATTAAGCCTGACGCAGGTTCTGCGCTGCTTTTACCATGTTCGCCAGCGCGCTTAGGGTTTCCGGCCAGCCGCGTGTTTTCAGACCGCAGTCCGGGTTAACCCACAGACGCTCTGCCGGGATACGCTGCGCCGCTTTTTCCAGCAGGGCTTCAATCCATTCCACGCTCGGGACGTTCGGGGAGTGGATGTCGTACACGCCCGGCCCTATTTCGTTCGGGTAGTCGAACTCTTCGAACGACTCCAGCAGCTCCATGTCCGAGCGCGAGGTCTCGATGGTAATGACGTCCGCATCCAGCGCCGCAATGGAATCCATGATGTCGTTGAATTCGCAGTAACACATGTGGGTGTGGATCTGGGTGTCATCTTTCGCCACTGCGGCGTTGATACGGAAGGCTTCCACGCCCCACGCCAGATAAGCATCCCAGTCGCTGCGACGCAGCGGCAGGCCTTCGCGCAGCGCCGGTTCGTCAATCTGGATGATACCGATACCTGCGGCTTCCAGATCGGCCACTTCATCACGCAACGCAAGGGCAATCTGCTTCGCAATGGTTTCGCGGGTGACATCTTCACGCGGGAAGGACCAGCAGAGAATGGTCACCGGACCGGTCAGCATACCTTTCACCGGCTTGTCGGTCAGGGACTGGGCGTACTTCGCCCACTCCACGGTAATCGCTTCCGGACGACTGACGTCGCCGATAACCACCGGCGGCTTCACGCAGCGGGAGCCGTAGCTTTGCACCCAACCGTTCTGAGTGAAGACGAAGCCGTCCAGGTGTTCACCAAAGTATTCCACCATGTCGTTACGCTCGGCTTCACCGTGTACCAGCACGTCCAGACCTAAGCGCTCCTGCTCAGCAATCGCCTGCTTGATATGTTCGGCAATGCCGGTGCGGTAGTTGCGCGCATCGAGGTTACCCTTTTTGAAGTCCAGACGCAGGCCGCGGATCTCGGTGGTCTGCGGGAAAGAACCGATAGTGGTGGTTGGCCACGCTGGCAGGTTGAAGCGCGCACGCTGGGCTTGTGCACGTACTTCGTAGGCGTTTTCACGCTGGCTATCCTGGGCGGTGATGGCCGCCAGACGTTGTTCGACTGCCGCATTGTGAACGCGCGTGGAGTGACGACGGGCCTGAATCGGGACGCTCCATTCGGTTATCGCCGCCGTGTCGCCGCTGTTCAGGGCATCGCGCAGCAGAGCCAGCTCTTCACATTTTTGCAGGGCGAAGGCAAACCAGCTCTTCACTTCTGCATCCAGACGGGTTTCGACACTCAGGTCGATCGGGCTGTGCAGCAGGGAGCAGGAAGAAGCCACCCACAGATCACGAAGAGCGACGATGTCTTTAATCTGGGCGTATTTCTCGGTCAGATCCGCACGCCAGACGTTACGCCCGTTCACCAGGCCGGCAGAGAGCAGCCAGTCGGCTGGCAGACGGTTATGCAGTTCAGCCACATCATCTTTGCCGTGAACGAGGTCCACGTGCAGACCCTGCACCGGCAGTGCGGTAATGGTATCAAGATTCGGCGTTACGCCTTCGAAATAGGTGGTCAGCAGCAGCTTCACCTGACCGGTCAGCGCGTCATACGCTGGTTGGAACGCGTCCAGCCACGCTTGCGGCAGCTCCAGCACCAGCGCAGGTTCGTCGATTTGCACCCACTCAACGCCGCGTTTCGCCAGCTCACCCAGCACCTGCTGGTAGACCGGCAGGATATCGTTCAGCAGGCTCAGACGGTCAAACTGCTCACCCTTCACTTTGCCCAGCCACAGGTAAGTTACCGGACCCAGCAGCACAGGCTTAATCTTGTGGCCCAGCGCCAGCGCTTCGTCCACTTCATCCAGCAGCTGGGTCCAGGTCAGTTTGAACTGCTGGCCTTTAACAAACTCCGGCACCATGTAGTGGTAGTTGGTGTTAAACCACTTGGTCATTTCAGCGGCGGCAGCGGGCTCACCGCTCGGCGCACGACCGCGGCCAAGGCGGAACAGGGTGTCGATATCCACCGATCCGTCGCTGTTCTGATGACGAGCCGGCACGTTGCCCAGCAGCAGGCTGGTGGTCAGAACATGGTCGTACCAGGCGAAATCACCCACCGGCAGCAGATCCACGCCAGCCTGCTTCTGCTGATCCCAGTGACGGGCGCGCAACTCGCGGCCTACCGCCAGCAGTTCTTCACGGCTGGCATTGCCAGCCCAATAGCTTTCTTGTGCTTTTTTCAGTTCGCGACGCAGACCAACGCGAGGAAAACCAAGAGTGTGATTAATAATTGTCATCGTGTTGCCCCTTGTGGAATTTTTAGGATTTAGCCATCCAGATGTTTACACATCTATAATTGGCAGTTACTGTATATTCCTCAAGCGCAAATTGTTCATGGCGAAGTGAAGGACTTTCATGATCGAGATAAAACACCTGAAAACGCTCCAGGCGTTACGGAACTGCGGTTCACTCGCAGCGGCGGCAGCTACGCTGCACCAGACCCAGTCCGCCCTTTCTCACCAGTTCAGCGATCTGGAACAACGCCTTGGCTTCCGTCTGTTTGTGCGCAAAAGCCAGCCGCTGCGCTTTACGCCGCAGGGCGAAGTGTTGCTCCAGCTGGCGAATCAGGTGCTGCCGCAGATCGCCAGCGCGCTGCAGGCGTGCAACGAACCACAGCAAACGCGGCTACGCATCGCCATTGAGTGTCACAGCTGTATTCAGTGGCTGACCCCGGCGCTTGAGAATTTCCGCCAGAACTGGCCGCAAGTGGAGATGGACTTTAAATCGGGCGTGACCTTCGATCCGCAGCCCTCCCTGACGCAGGGCGAGCTGGACCTGGTGATGACCTCAGATATTCTGCCGCGCAGCGGTCTGCACTATTCGCCGATGTTTGATTATGAAGTGCGGCTGGTGTTGGCTCCGGACCATCCGCTGGCGGCAAAAACGCGCGTGACGCCGGAAGATCTGGCTACCGAAACGCTACTGATCTACCCGGTTCAGCGCAGTCGCCTCGATATCTGGCGTCACTTTTTACAGCCGGCAGGCATCAACCCACAGCTGAAAAGCGTGGATAACACCCTGCTGCTGGTGCAGATGGTGGCGGCGAGAATGGGGATTGCGGCGCTGCCCCACTGGGTGGTTGAGAGCTTTGAACGCCAGGGTCTGGTGGTGACCAAAACCCTGGGCGAGGGATTGTGGAGCCGGTTGTACTCCGCCGTGCGCGATGGCGAGCAGCGCCAACCGGTTACCGAGGCCTTTATTCGCTCAGCGCGGAATCACGCTTGCGACCATCTGCCGTTTGTGCGGAGCGCGGAGCGACCCAACGGCGATGCACCCACAGTGAAGCCAGGATCACCGTCCCCCCAATAATAAAGCTCGGCCAGTGGGGTTGTTCCTGCCAGATCGCCAGGTTCACCAGCAGGCCAGCCGGGACGTGAACGTTATTCATGATCCCAAGCGTACCGGCGTCCACCTGCGTGGCGCCGTAGTTCCACATAAAGTATCCCAGCCCGGAAGCGACCACACCCAGCCAGATCAGCACGCTCCACTGTACCGTGGTGGTCGGCAGTTTTTGCGGATTGCCCAGCATAAACCACGCCACGACCGCGACAATAAGCGCTCCCATATAGAACCAGGCAAAGGCGTTGTGCTGCGGCATCGGATGGATCTCCATCAACCGCTTATAGCCCACCATGCCGATGGCAAAGCTGATGTTGGCGAGCTGGACGAACATCAGTCCGGTCCAGAAATGATCGCTCACTTTGTCATAACGAATGATGGCCGCACCTGCCACCGCCAGCGCCGCACTCAGCAGGTAGCCCCAGCGCAGACGGCGTTTACTCATCAGATCGTAGATCAGAGTGATATACAGCGGCGTCAGCACGGTAAACAGCAGGAATTCCGATACCGACAGGTAGACGTAAGCGCGGAAGCTGAACAGATACATGATGCCGAGCTGCATAGCGCCCACCAGCATGTACAGCGAAATGGTTTTCAGCGTTTGCCCGCGCAGGCGCAGAAACGGCAGAAACACCAGGGCCGCCAATCCGACACGCATCAGCACCGAAAAGTAGCTGTCCACGTGCCCGGCAAGGTATTCACCGATCAGACTGAACGAGAAGGCCCACAGAATAGTGGTGATAATGAGTAGCGCCACAATGCTTGTCTCTCAGGAAGAAGGACAGGCATTGTAGCGAACTCTTCAGTTGACAACTGAACACTAAATAACCAAATGAAGATTATTCAAGGAACAGCTTACGCAGGTAACTCGGTACGGCGTTGTCGCCATTGGTGCCAATCACTTCCAGCTCCGGGTGCAGATCTTTCAGGCGCTGGTGCGCGTTTTCCATGATGCAGCCTTTACCCGCCATCGACAGCATCTCGGCGTCGTTCATGCCGTCACCAAACGCGATGCAATCCTGCAGGCTAAAGCCCAGGCGTTTGGCGACCGCTTCCAGCGCATGGCCTTTGGAAACCCCGCCCGCCATCACTTCCAGACAGGTCAGCGTGGAGAAGCTGACGTTAACCCGATCGCCCCAGCGGGCATTGATCGCCTGCTCCAGCGGCAGCAGCGCTTCGTGGGTGTCGGTGGTGAAGAACACTTTGCTGATACCTTCTGGCTCCAGCAGGCCCGGCTCATAGAGGGCGTAGTTAAAGACCGCTTCTTTGAAGAAACGCATCTCGTCCGGGCGGTGGCGGTTCATAAACCATTCATCATCACGATAAACGTTGGTGATGATATCGGGATTGTTGTGCACCACGCCGAACAGGTCGGCGGCGATATCGCGATCGAGGTTATGGGTGAAGATCAGATTACCGTCAAGATCGTGCACGCGGGCACCGTTGGAGGTGATCATGTAGGATTTGATCTCCAGATTATCGCGGATCTGCCCCACATCGACGTGATGGCGGCCCGTCGCGAAAACAAAATTCACGCCGCGGGCAGTCAGGAGTTTTAAGGTTTCTTTCGCGTAAGGCGATAAGGTGTGGTCGGGAGAGAGCAGCGTGCCATCTAAGTCAGACGCGACAACCTGGTACATAGGAAAATTTAACCTCTGGTGAATATCAGTTATGCCTGTCGAAAAAATCGACGATGGCGTGGAGTGCGACTGAGCGCATGGCGTCCTTTTCGAAAAGGATCTCATGGTACGCGCCGTTTATGACCAGTGGTTTACCCCCGTCACAAGGGTATCCGACTGCGGCTCGCTGTTCACAAAAGCGTTCGTGCATGCGGTTATCCACTACCTGCTCCTCTTCTGCCTGAAGCAAGAGCATCGGGGTGTCATCCTGACCGGCGCCAGCCAGCGCCTCTTCCCCCGCCAGAATGCCTTCACGCACCCAGTGGTAAGTTGGACCGCCGACGCGTAAGCGGGGTTCATCCGCGTAAAAGCGCAGGTTTCGACGATAACGCTGCCGACTGTGGGTTAACACGTTAAGGGCAAACGGCAGTGCACGCCAGCGTCCGGTGCCAATGGCGTAGCCTTCGCGAACGCGCTGATGGCCCTCAGCCCAGTCGAGAATATGGCGTACCATCCACTCCGGCAGGCGCATTACGATGCCAAACATCGGGGCGCTCAGCGCAATGGCATCACACTGATGGGGATGACGCTGCAAAAACAGCGTGGCAATCGCGCCCCCCATCGAGTGCGCCAGAATAAACCGTTTTCGCCACGGCCCAGGCTGCACTTCCTGCTGCCAGAAGGCGGCAAAATCATCGACGTAATCGCTGAATTTACTCACATGGCCCCGGTGCGTATCGGACAACATGCGCCCGGAACGCCCCTGACCACGGTGATCGATAATCAGCACGTCAAAACCGAGGTGGAAAAGGTCGTAGGCCAGCTCGGCGTACTTCACGTAGCTTTCGATACGCCCAGGGCAGACAACAATCACCGAATCATGGCTTTCTGCCCGAAAACGCACAAAGCGTACCGGCACATCATCAACGCCCGTGAACCCGCCCTCTTCGCGCTGGCGCCAGAAATCGGTCAGTGGCCCCATGGAGAAAGCAGCAAATGCCTTTTCTCGTGTTTCCCAGTCCGTTTTCTGCTGAAACATTGGATTTGTGCACCTGTAAGCCAAGGAATATCGTTTTTTCGTGACGGGTCACAAAATGACTCAACATTAGCGTATTGTGGCATAAAAATAGACGATTCGGGAGTTTCAAATGACCTTAGAGTGGTGGTTCGCTTACCTGCTGACATCCATCATCCTTAGCCTTTCCCCGGGCTCCGGGGCAATCAACACCATGACCACAGCGATGAATCACGGCTATCGCGGCGCGGCGGCATCGATTGCTGGATTGCAGACCGGGCTGGCCATTCATATTGTGCTGGTGGGCGTAGGGCTGGGCACGCTGTTCTCCCGTTCGGTACTGGCCTTTGAAGTGCTGAAATGGGCGGGCGCGGCGTATCTTATCTGGCTGGGAATTCAACAGTGGCGCGCCGCTGGCGCTATCGATCTGAACACGATGGCCCAGACGCAAAGCCGGGGTCGACTGTTTAAACGCGCGGTGTTTGTCAACCTGACCAACCCGAAGAGCATCGTCTTCCTTGCTGCCCTGTTCCCGCAGTTTATCGTGCCGCATCAGCCCCAGCTCGCGCAGTACGCGGTACTCGGCGTGACGACGATTGTGGTCGATATTATCGTGATGATTGGCTATGCCACGCTGGCAACGCGGATTGCGACATGGATTAAAGGGCCTCGTCAGATGAAGGCCCTGAATAAAGTGTTCGGGTCGCTGTTTATGCTGGTGGGGGCGCTGTTGGCCTCAGCCCGGCATGCTTAGCGCGACAGAATGAGATGAATACCGAAGCCGGTGAATAACGCACCGGCAACGCCGTCAATCCACTTCGCCAGTCGTTGATAACCGCGACGCATCGACGGTAACGCAAACAGGCTGGCCACCACGGTAAACCAGGCGAAGGTTTCCAGCACGATCAGCAGGAAAATCCCCCAGCGCGCGCCGACGCCCACACTGTCGCCGACGAACAGGGAAAAGACCGATCCGAAATAGATAATCGCTTTTGGGTTCGCGAGGTTAGTCAGCAGCCCTTTCACAAAGCTCCGCCCGCCCGACGCGAGTTCCACCTTCGGTTCCGCTGCCGTGCTGTCCTCTTTCTTCAGCGCGCCGCGCAGCATCTGGTAACCCATCCAGCACAGATACAGACCGCCGCCGACCATAATGATGGTATGCAGCCATGCCATTTTCTCGAGGATCAGGTTCAGGCCAAGCAGCGCAACCGCCGCCCAAACCATGACGCCGAGGGTAATGCCCAGCACGCCCATCATCGCCTCTTTACGGGAACGGCTTACCGCCGTTTGCGAGACAAAGAAAAAGTCGGGGCCAGGGCTCATCAGCGCCACAATGTGCACCAGCGCCACAGTCAGAAACAGGGTTAACATAATTAACTCGCGGGGGAATAGTTCAGTGAGTCATCATCCTGGCACTTTTTCGCCCGGCTGACTACTCCTCATCATCACCGTCAGCATGGGAACGAATAAGGGCCATAAACTCTTTGCCAAAACGCTCCAGCTTGCGGGTACCAACACCGTTAACGCTGAGCATTTCGCTGGCGCTGAGCGGCATCTGCTCGGCCATCTCAATCAGCGTGGCGTCGTTGAACACCACATACGGCGGGATATTCTCTTCGTCAGCAATGGCTTTGCGCAGCTTACGCAGCTTGGCGAACAGCTTGCGGTCGTAATTACCGCCGTAGGATTTCTGCATCACGCGCGGCTTAAGGGCCACCACGCGCGGTACGGCAAGCTGCAGCTCTACCACGCCGCGCAGCACCGGGCGGGCGGCTTCCGTCAGCTGCAGTGCGGAATGCTGGGCAATATTTTGCGTAGCCAATCCCAGATGAATAAGCTGACGGATAATGCTGACCCAGTGCTCGTGGCTGTTCTCTTTGCCAATACCGTACACCGGCAGCTTATCGTGGCCCATCTCGCGGATACGCTGGTTATTCGCCCCGCGCAGCACTTCCACCACGTAACCCATCCCAAAGCGCTGATTAACGCGTCCGATGGTGGATAACGCTTTACGCGCGTCCATCAGCCCATCGTACTGCTTGGGCGGGTCGAGGCAGATATCGCAGTTGCCGCACGACGCCTGACGACCTTCACCAAAGTAGTTCAGCAGCACCAGACGGCGGCAGGTTTGCGCCTCGGCAAAAGCGCCCATCGCATTGAGCTTATGACGCTCAATATCCAGCAGCGCCCCGGCGGGCTTCTCTTCCAGGCAGCGGCGCAGCCAGGCCATATCGGCCGGATCGTAAAACAGCATCGCCTCGGCCGGCAGGCCATCACGCCCGGCGCGGCCCGTCTCCTGATAGTAGGATTCGATATTGCGCGGAATGTCGAAATGCACCACAAAGCGCACGTTCGGTTTGTTAATGCCCATACCAAAGGCGACGGTCGCCACCACAATTTGCAGATCGTCGCGCTGGAACTTCTCCTGCACCTCGGCACGGATGTGGTTTTCCAGCCCGGCATGGTAAGCCGCCGCGCTAAAACCCCGACTCTGCAGACGGGCGGCGGTGTCTTCCACTTTTGCCCGGCTGTTACAGTAGATAATGCCCGACTTGCCGCGCTGCTCCTGCACGTAGCGCAGGAGCTGATCCAGCGGCTTAAACTTTTCCATCAGCATGTAGCGAATGTTCGGGCGATCGAAGCTGCTGACCTGAATCAGCGGATCGTCGAGCCCCAGCAGGCGCGCGATATCAAGACGGGTGGTGTCATCGGCGGTGGCGGTGAGCGCCATAAACGGCACGGCCGGGAAGCGCTGACGCAGCTGGCCGAGGGCGGCATATTCCGGGCGGAAATCATGTCCCCACTGGGAAATACAGTGGGCTTCGTCCACCGCCACCAGCAACGGATTCCAGTGCGTCAGATGCTCAAGAAAGTTATCCAGCATCAGACGTTCCGGCGCGATATACAGCAGGCGGATCTGCCCGCTACGGCAACCGGCCATCACCTCCTGCTGCTGCTCTCGGGTTTGCGTCGAGTTCAGACAGGCCGCCGACACGCCGTTGGCCAGCAGCTGGTCCACCTGATCTTTCATCAGCGAGATCAGGGGCGATACCACGATGGTCAGGCCATTCAGTACCAGCGCAGGCACCTGATAGCATAAGGATTTGCCACCGCCGGTGGGCATGACCACCAGACAATCGCGACCGGTCAGGGCAGCATTAATGATGGTTTCCTGGCCCGGGCGAAACTGCTGGTAGCCAAAGGTTTCATGTAAAACCTGTTTAGCCAGCAACTCCTGATTCACAACTTCCGCCTGCACCACATCAACCCCATTTGCCTGAAATAAAAACAGGCGCTATTTTCAGCGCCTGCGAGAGAAACTTCAACGTTTAAGACAAAAACATTCGAGGAGGCTAGAAAAGATCGTTCAGCATCACGCCCACGCCGACGCGCGTCTGATTGAAATTGTAATCGATCAGCGACTCGCCATAGCCGCTGTAGACCTGCGTATACAGGCGAACGTGTCGGGTTAGCGGGTAGCTCACCCCCACTTCTGCCCCGCCGTAGCCGCTGTTCCAGTTGTACTGTCCCTTCACGCTGAGCACCGCTTCGCCCAGCTGATAGCCGACCCGCAGCTGGTAGTAACCCATGTATTTGGTGATATCCGGGTTATCGTCGGTATTGCCAATCACATACCAGGGTTTGACTTCGACCAGCCAGTTATTGTTTTGCGCCATCAGGCGGGTATAGAGGCGGTTCCAGCTGCGCGAAGTGGGATCGGAGCGGCCGTTGGATTGGTGGTTGTAGCCAAACTCCACGTCGCGTAGCGTCCAGCCGCCCAGCGAGTAATCGGTGGCGAACCCGAGGAACAGCTGCGGTTCATAGTTGGTTTCACGGAACGGCGAAGACTCATCGCTGTTGGACAATTGCCACCAGGAGCGTTGCGTGTAGGAGCCACCCAGCAGCGAGTTGGGCCCGAGGATCCCGCGCCACAGCGGGAACGCGAGGCTCAGCTGGAATTTCACCTCATCTTTACGCGCATTGTCGACCCAGTCATAGGTGCTTATCGCTTCTTTATTGAGATCGCTGGTAGCGGTGTAGATCAGATAATTGCTGTCATAGGGATAGAGCGTGAACGGGTTGTCATGCTCCTCCAGCAGGTTGGCGATAATGCTCCCGCGCACTGCTGGGGTATCACTGACCTCCACATTTTTCGCGTCCTGCGCAAAGGTGACAGAAGGCAGCGCAGCCGCTGCCAGGAACCAGGCCAGATACGTCCGCATCGGTGGTGCTCTCCTGCAAAGTCGTTTTAATGAAGAATTATTTTGAATCAATTTAACATATTTGACGATTAGCGGCTTTACCTCTGCTCCTAATGTGGAAATTCACATTAATGAGGAATAAAATCAACATCCTCTTAACAAAAAGGATGTGACGTGCCATGTCAGCCACGCTTACTGCCGAACAAGTGCTTAAGCTTGTCGGCGAGATCTTCGTCTACCACATGCCGTTCAACCGTGCGCTGGGCCTGGAGCTGGAACGCTACGAGAAAGATTTTGCTCAGCTCAGCTTTAACAACCAGCCGATGATGGTCGGCAATTGGGCGCAAAGCATTCTTCATGGCGGGGTGATCGCCTCCGCGCTGGACGTGGCCGCCGGGCTGGTCTGCGTGGGGAGCACCCTGACCCGCCACGACACCATTAACGAAGAGGAACTGCGCCAGCGCCTGTCGCGAATGGGCACTATCGATCTGCGCGTCGATTATCTGCGCCCCGGCCGCGGCAATCGCTTCACTGCCAGCAGCAGCCTGCTGCGCGCCGGTAACAAAGTGGCGGTGGCGCGCGTGGAGTTGCATAACGAAGAGCAGGTTTACATCGCCAGCGCAACCGCCACTTATATGGTGGGTTGAGACGGTAAAATCGGGTAAAATTGCGTTACTTTTTTGTAACGGATTTTCCTGATGGATGCTAAACAGACGCGGCAGGGCGTTTTACTCGCCCTCGCCGCTTATTTTATTTGGGGTATCGCACCGGCGTACTTCAAGCTGATTCACTATGTTCCCGCCGATGAAATTCTTACCCACCGCGTGATCTGGTCGTTTTTCTTTATGGTGGCGCTGATGAGCGTCAGCCGTCAGTGGTCAGGCGTGAAAAAGCTGCTACAAACGCCGAAGAAAATCTTCCTGCTGGCCCTTTCAGCCGTCCTGATTGGCGGCAACTGGCTGTTGTTTATCTGGTCGGTGAACAACCATCACATGCTCGAAGCGAGCCTCGGCTACTTCATTAACCCGCTGGTGAATATTGTGCTGGGGATGTTGTTCCTCGGGGAGCGCTTCCGCCGGATGCAGTGGGTGGCGGTGCTGCTTGCCCTCTGCGGCGTGCTGATTCAGCTCTGGACCTTTGGCTCGCTGCCGGTCATCGCCCTGGGGCTGGCATTCAGCTTTGCCTTCTATGGCCTGGTACGCAAGAAAATCGCCGTGGAAGCGCAAACCGGAATGCTGTTTGAAACCCTGTGGCTACTGCCGCTGGCGGCCATTTACCTGTTCGGAATTGCCGACAGTAGCACCAGCCATATGGGCAGTAACCCGTGGACCCTGAACGTCATGCTGATGGCGGCAGGTATCGTCACCACCATCCCTTTGCTGTGCTTTACCGGTGCGGCGACGCGCCTGCGCCTCTCGACGCTGGGCTTCTTCCAGTACATCGGCCCGACGTTGATGTTCCTGCTGGCAGTGATGTTCTACGGCGAAGTGCCGGGTGCGGATAAGATGGTGACGTTTGGCTTTATCTGGGTGGCACTGGCGGTATTTGTTGCGGATGCGATTTATACCCAACGCAGGGTGCGGAAAGGGTTGTGATAATACCGGATGGCGTCTTCGCCATCCGGTATTACGATCAAAGCCAGTTGCGGCGCTTGAAGTACAGATACGGGGCCAACCCCGCGAGGACCATAAACACAATCGCGCCCGGGTAGCCAAAGCTCCATCTCAGCTCCGGCATAAACTCAAAGTTCATCCCGTAGCTCGAGGCCACCAGCGTTGGCGGCAGGAACACAACTGAAACCACCGAGAAGATCTTGATAATGCGGTTCTGCTCGATGTTGATAAAGCCCATCGCCGCCTGCATCAGGAAGTTCACCTTCTGGAACAGGGATTCGTTGTGCGGCAGCAGGGATTCGATATCGCGCAGGATCTCACGCGCCTGCTCCAGCTGACCACCCGGCAGTCGCGCCTTGCGCACCAGGAAATTCAGCGCGCGCTGGGTATCCATCAGACACAGGCGCACTTTCCAGCCGATATCTTCCAGTTCCGCCAGCGTCGAGAGCGCTTCGTCATACTCATCGCCCTGATGCCCTTCCATGATCACCCGGCTCAGCTTTTCCAGATCGCTGTAGATATTTTCAATCTCATCCGCCAGCTGTTCGATTTTGGTTTCAAACAGGTCGAGCAGCAGTTCATACGCATTGCCGTCGACCATCGCCTGGCTACGGGCGCGCATACGGTAAAGGCGGAATGCAGGCAGCTCGCGCTCGCGCAGGGTAAACAGGCGACCATCGCGAATGGTGAAGGCGACGGTGGAGTTACCGGCGTGATCTTCCGCATCTTCGAAGAAGAAAAAGGAGTGAATGTGCAGACCGTCTTCGTCTTCGAAGAAACGGGCGGATGCTTCGATGTCTTCCAGTTCCGGGCGGGTTGCCAGGCTTTGTCCGAGCTCAGATTGTACGCGCAGGCGTTCGTCGTCGTCCGGTTCGACCAGATCCACCCATACGGCATCAATGAGGGGCTGTGACTCTTCAGCTTCAAGCCGAATCAGTCGGTTTTTTTCCAGTTGAAATGCGCTCAGCATGACCGGGACTCCCAATGCAAAAAATATCGGACAGTTCGGTGGGCACACAGAAACAAATTGGGTTTCAGACCATTAAACAGCCTGACTCAGAGCGACGGGAAAAACAGATCGCTGACAACCACTAAGGCCATCAGCAAGAGGAGATAGCCTTAGGAGTTGTTCCTGGATGACAGGGAATTGAGCCAGTATGTACTGGGTGTGTCCAAGGCGAATGTCCTCTTAGCGTAATCGTGCGCGCATGTTACGCCAGCAGTCACGGCGGCGTCAACACGCAAGGGAACGCTGAAGAGCATTAAATCCCCTTCAACGTATAAGCCTGGCAGATTATTACAAAATAGTGATATTTTTCTGAATGTTAAACGTTTTCCAGTCGCGCATAAGCCGCTACCAGCCATTTGATCCCCTGCCCCTGGAACGCCACCTGCAGGCGGCTGTGCTCACCGCTGCCTTCCAGATTCACGATGGTACCTTCACCAAATTTGGCATGACGAACGCGCTGGCCGAGCTTATAACCGGTGTCGTTTTCTGAGATTGGCGCACCGAGGCGCTGATGGCTAACCGGACGGCTAATGCTGGCCCGCAGGCGCACCTCTTCCACACAGGCTTCCGGCAGTTCACCGACAAAACGCGACGGACGATGGTAAACCTCTTTGCCGTACAGACGGCGGGTTTCGGCGTAGGTGAGGGTCAACTTTTGCATGGCGCGGGTCACGCCCACGTAGGCCAGCCGACGCTCCTCTTCCAGACGACCGCCTTCATCCAGCGACATCTGGCTCGGGAACATCCCCTCTTCCATCCCGACGATAAACACCTGCGGGAACTCCAGCCCTTTGGCCGAGTGCAGGGTCATCAACTGGACCGCGTCCTGCCAGGTGTCGGCCTGCCCTTCGCCCGCTTCCAGCGCGGCATGGGACAGGAATGCCTGTAGCGGCATCAGGTCTTCTTCTTCATCGTTGTAGCTGAACTGACGTGTTGCCGTCACCAGCTCCTCTAAGTTCTCGATACGGGTCTGGCCTTTTTCGCCCTTCTCCTGCTCGTACATCAGGCGCAGGCCGGAGTCTTTAATCACCCGGTCGGTCTGAACGTGCAGCGGCATATCGGCCGTCTCCTGCGCCAGGGCTTCAATCAGCTCCAGGAAACGCTGCAGCGCGCTGGCTGCACGCCCGGCAAGGGCTTTCTCCTGCAGCAGCTCGCGGCAGGCCTGCCACAGCGTCAGCTGCCTGTCGCGGGAAGTCTGGCGTACCACGTCAAGGGTACGATCGCCAATACCGCGGGTCGGGGTGTTCACCACGCGCTCAAACGCGGCGTCATCGTTACGGTTGGCAATCAGGCGCAGATACGACAGCGCGTCTTTGATCTCCTGGCGCTCGAAGAAGCGCATACCGCCATAAATGCGGTACGGCATGCTCACCTGCAGCAGCGCCTCTTCCAGCACGCGCGACTGGGCGTTACTGCGGTACAGGATGGCGCACTGCTCAAGCGCGCCGCCGTTGTCCTGCCAGGTCTTGATGCGGTTCACCACAAAGCGGGCTTCATCCAGCTCGTTGAACGCGCAGTACAGGGAGATCGGTTCCCCGTCGACGCCGTCGGTCCACAGCTTTTTACCCAGACGACCGCTGTTGTTTTCGATCAGGGCGTTCGCCGCGCTGAGGATGTTGTTGGTAGAGCGGTAGTTTTGCTCCAGGCGGATGGTCTCGGCGCCAGGGAAATCATTCAGGAAGCGCTGGATGTTCTCGACCTGCGCCCCGCGCCAGCCGTAGATGGACTGATCGTCGTCGCCGACGATCATCACCTTGCTGGAATCCCCCGCCAGCAGGCGGATCCACGCGTACTGAATGTTGTTGGTATCCTGGAATTCGTCCACCAGGATATTGGTAAAACGTTCGCGGTAGTGCTGCAGAATGTGCGGCTTGTTGAGCCACAGCTCGTGGGCGCGCAGCAGCAGTTCGGCAAAATCCACCAGCCCGGCGCGATCGCAGGCTTCCTGATAGGCCTGATAGACCTTCTGCCAGGTCTGCTCTATCGGGTTGCCAAAGCTCTGGATATGATGCGGGCGCAGCCCTTCGTCTTTCTGGCCGTTGATGTACCACATCGCCTGGCGCGGCGGCCACTGCTTCTCATCGAGGTTCATGGCCTTGATCAGCCGCTTCAGCAGGCGGAGCTGATCTTCGCTGTCGAGGATCTGGAAGTCCTGCGGCAGGTTAGCATCCATATGGTGCGCACGCAGCAGGCGGTGCGCCAGCCCGTGGAAGGTACCCACCCACATGCCGCCCTGGCTGCTACCCATCAGTTGGGCGATACGGTGGCGCATCTCTGCCGCCGCTTTGTTAGTGAACGTGACCGCCATAATGGAGTACGGCGAGCAGTTTTCCACGCTCTGCAGCCACGCGATACGGTGCACCAGCACGCGCGTCTTACCACTGCCTGCCCCTGCCAGCACCAGCATATTGGTTCGCGTTGCGGCAACCGCGTCACGCTGTTTGTCATTAAGGCTGTCGAGCAGGTAAGAAACGTCCATTGGCACCGCCAGAAGTCATCTGCCCGGTTGCGGTTTGCAGGCCGGGCATACTGTTAATTTATACAATACTACTGGTGATTATATCAGCGTGGTGAGGGATGCCAACCGCGAAATTTCAACGTGTGGCAGCAGGCGGCTGTCGTGGGTCTGCATCAGATCGGCGTTTTCCGGTTTGATCCAGCAGGCCTGCATACCGCAGCGGATCGCCCCGGCGACATCGGTGGTCAGGTCATCGCCGACGTGCAGGATTTCACCCAGCGGCAGGCCGAGCTTGTCGGCGCCCAGATGGTACATGTCGTTAAAGGGCTTGGAACGGCCGTGTGGACCCGCGCGCAGGACGAAATCAAAGTAGTCGCCCAAACCGAACAGCTCTGGCTGGGCGTTACCGTTGGTGATCGCCACCAGTGGCCACTTCGCGGCCAGCTTCGCCAGCGTGTCGTGAGTCTCCTGCGGCACGTCGATACGGCTGCGCCAGGTGGCGAAGTGCGCCATGGACGCCTCTGCGCCCAGCGCGGCCTCAGCGGCGGTCAGGCCGGCGTTCAGCATCGCCTGCTCCACGGCACGACGGCGCCATTCGGTGACGTCATGATAGATGTCCGGCTCGGTTTGCCGTAACGCCTGACGCAGGCGGTGAAACTCTTTGTTCTCCAGCGCGTTTAACGCCGGATGGTAGTTTTGCACAAACGCCAGCGCTTCCCGCTCGGTACGCAGGATCACCTCACGGTTGTCGTAAAGGGTGTCATCAAGGTCGAACGTCAGTGCAGAGATTTGGCCTAATGGACGATAAAAACGCATTATTTCCCCCGTTTGGCGCGTGGATGCGCCGCGTCGTACACCGAGGCAAGGTGTTGAAAATCGAGATGGGTATAGATTTGGGTGGTCGATAAATTGGCGTGGCCCAGCAGCTCCTGCACCCCGCGCAGATCGCCGCTGGACTCGAGCATGTGCGTGGCGAACGAGTGGCGCAGCTTGTGGGGATGAACATGGCTGTTCAGCCCCTGCTTAATGCCCCACTCGGCAAAGCGTTTTTGCACATTACGCGCCGAGATACGTTTGCCCAGTTTCGACAGGAACAGGGCATTTTCTTCGGTGCCAAACAGCCCGCGCAGATCCAGCCAGTGCTCAATCCACACCACCGCATTGCGGCCAATCGGCAGGCGACGCTCTTTGCTGCCTTTGCCCATCACCCACACTTCGCCGGTCTCCAGATCGAGGTGTTTGATATCAAGGTTTACCAGCTCAGACAGACGCAGCCCGGCACCGTACATCACTTCCAGCATCGCCCGATCGCGCACCGCCAGCGGATCGTTCAGATCGATATCCAGCAGGCGATTAACGTCATCAACATCGATATTTTTAGGCAGATGGCGCGGTGCTTTAGGTGCCGCGATCCCTTTAGCCGGGTTCGCCTTGAGCTCGCCCTGGCTGACCATCCAGTCGAAGAGGCTGCGTAACGCGGAGAGCCGCAGCGCCAGGCTGGCAGGGCCGAGCCCTTTACGGCGGCTGCGCACGGCAAACGCCCGCACGGTGGCGGCATCGCAGTGTTGCCAGCTGGTCAGGTTCATCTCAGCGGCCAGCTGCATGATGGCATCAAGCTGGCGCTGATAGTTCAGCAAGGTGACTGGGCTGAGCTGGCGTTCCACGCCGAGGTAGCGCAGAAAACGCGTCACCGTCGGCGCAAGGAGATCGCTCATACGCGCTCAATCCAGCGTTCCAGCAGCTCGGGCAGCATCTGCGCGATCTCCTGGAGTAACTGCGTCCCTTGTCCCTGCTGATAATGCTGCGGATCGCGGCTGGAAAATAGCATGACGCCGAGATCGCCTTCGCGCCCCATCAGCGACATCGCCACCGAGCCGATGGCTTTCGCTTCCGGCAGAACCACCAGCAGCTCAGGTCCGTTTAGTGGCCCAAGATAGTGATTCTCAGGACCCAGACGCTGAATACGCAGCGGCTCAAACGCCTGACGCTGCAATGCCAGGTGAGTAAACCCGGACGGCGCACCAATGCGCCAGCGATCCGGGAACAGGCGAATCGTTGCGCCCGCCAGCCCCAGCTCCTTACCCCAGCGATGAAAGCGCATCAGAAATTCATCCAGACTGCTGGCTGAGGCCAGCCGCGATTGCAGGTTCAGCAGGCGATAAAACAGGCCTTCATTACTGCTGGCCTGCTCCATCAGCAGCGAGATGTTCTCTTCAAGATGGTTGATGTGATTGCGCGAGCGCGCCATATGCCATTCGACCAGCGATACCGTTCCGCGAATCGGATGCGGCACGCGCATCTCTTCCACCACCCGGGCATTACGAATAAAAAACTCAGGATGGCGCAGCAGATAATCGACAACCGCCCGGTCGTCCATTGCCGTCAGCGTCTCCTGCAGTTCTTCTCCTGGTTGTTTCATAGATGGATAAACCCGTCATAAACTTGTGTTGCCGGGCCAGTCATATACAGCGGCTGACCCGGGCCTTTCCAGGCGATATCAAGACGTCCGCCCGGTAAATCCACGCGCACCTCTTCCGCCAGTAAACCTTGCGCGATCCCGACGGCGACGGCTGCACAGGCGCCGCTACCGCAGGCCTGCGTCTCGCCCGCCCCGCGTTCAAATACGCGCAGGCGAATGTGTTCCCGGGTGAGCACCTGCATAAAGCCAATGTTGGCGCGTTCCGGGAAGCGCTCATGGCTTTCCAGTACCGGACCGAGGGTTTCGACAGGTGCCGTCGCCACATCTTCAACCTGGATCACGCAGTGCGGATTGCCCATTGAGACCACGCCGCACAAGACTGTCTGTTCGGCCACGCGCATGATATAGGTCTTTTCCGCTTTATTAGCGCGAAACGGCACCTGGGACGGCTCAAAGTTAGGTTCACCCATGTTCACCCGCACCAGCTCGTCGTCGGTGACGCTCAGGACCATGCGCCCGTTGGCGGTACTGACGCGAATATCGCGTTTGTTGGTGAGGCCTTTCAGACGCACAAAGCGGGCAAAACAGCGCGCGCCGTTGCCGCACTGGGACACTTCGCTGCCGTCGGCATTGAAGATGCGATAATGAAAATCGAGATCCGGATCGTAAGGTGGTTCAACCACCAGCAGCTGATCAAAGCCTACCCCCAGGTGCCGATCGGCCAGGCGGCGGATCAGCTCCGGAGAGAAGAAGACATTCTGCGTTACCGCGTCGACGACCATAAAATCATTGCCAAGGCCATGCATTTTAGAGAACTGCATTATTCACTCCATTGCGCGGATCAGAACGCTCGTCAGTAATTCACCTGGCTGGGACCGCCCGCATCGCCACGATCGTTACGACCCGGCACTGAGGTTTCCATGGTGCTTTCCGCTTTTTTGGTTGGCGGCGGCGCAGTTTTATCCGCTGGCGGGAAATAGAGCGGCCCTTTCAGACCACAGCCCGTCAGGCTAAACAGAGTGAGGAGAACGGCAAGCGTTCGAAAAACGTTTTTCATTATGGGTTGCCTGTAAGTTCGTGCTTTCTGTTTCTATCATCGCAGGAGAGGCCACAAAAGCAAGAGTTTGCCGCTAACCTGCAACGGGAATTATTTAGCGTTATACTGCCGCCATCACGAAAAACAGGAACAGAACCATGAATGACAGTGAATTCCATCGCCTTGCCGATAACCTGTGGCAGACCATCGAAGAACGCCTGGACGACTGGGATGGCGACAGCGACATCGACTGTGAAATTAACGGCGGTGTGCTGACCCTCAGCTTTGAGAACGGCAGCAAGATTATTATCAATCGTCAGGAGCCGCTGCATCAGGTGTGGCTGGCCACCAAACAGGGCGGCTACCATTTCAACCTGAAAGGCGACGCGTGGATTTGCGATCGCAGCGGTGAGGCGTTCTGGGATCTGCTGGAGCAGGCGGCTACGCAGCAGTCAGGCGAAGCGGTCAGCTTCCGAGGTTAAAAACAAAAACCTTCTCTTAAAGAGAAGGTTTTTTTGTCTTTACACCCTCTCCCCGTGGGAGAGAGCCAGGGTTAGGGCATCACACCGCTTTTATGAAAAATACTGCTGTAACAGCGGAGTAGCCTCCTGATTGGCAGGTGCGGCAGCGGTAATCGCCTGAGTGCGGAACGGTATCACCTGCGCCCGGCCATCGATCTTCACAATCTGATAGAACTGCGGCAGGTTGAAGTTAATAAAACTTGAACCGTAGGTGAAACGGTCATGCGAGGAAGAGTAGAAGCGGCTGACGTCGCGCACCAGGTCTTCTTTACTGCCTTCGCAGTGGTGATACACCTCGGCGCGGTTGGTCTCATCCAGAATATAGATATTGAAACCTGACTCGTCCCCCGCCTCTTCGAAGAAGAACTGAATAATCCCTTCGCTGGCAAAGCCATCCACCACCTGCGGCAGTTTGACGTGGTTGGTTTCAACCTGAACCGACAGACCGTGCAGTTTGTTGTGCGAAATAGCGCCATAAAACTCGATGGCGTTTTCCAGCTTCTGCACCGAAACATTCAGACGTTCAAAGAACAGACCCCAGGTTTGTCCGGAGACGCGCAGCGCTTTGAAGCGTCCGGTTTCCTGACGGGTGCTGGAGAGGCGTAAATCGATGCACTCAGAGACCAGTTGCTGGACGCGGGTACGGATAAGACCGCGCAGATGCTGGCTGTAGCAGAACACTTCGACACTGTCCGGTGGCGCCGCATCCTGATGCATCTTACCGAGGATGGTTTTCAACGCTTCGATCATCGCCTGCTCGCCGTTGAAGTGCAGGGTACGCACCTCATTCCACGAGTTGCGGTACAGAAGGTCCACGCTGCCCACCAGGCAGTTTTGCTGCTCACCAAAGCTGAATACATCCAGCTTGCGGAAATCGAAATGTACCACCTGATTGCGGAACGCCGCCGTTGGGTCATATTCCAGGTTAACGATGATCGCCAGGTGACGAATTTCACACGGGCTGTAGAGCGCTTTTGGCGTCGGCGCTGGCAGACGCAGCGGGAAGTGGTGCGATACATCGGCGACCATTTCCTGCAGTTTCGCAAGATCGACCACCTCGTTGCCTTTAATGAACAGGCGGGTACGGGAGGTCAGCAGGCCGTTAAACCAGGCCCACGCCACCAGCTTGTTCAGGTAACGGTTATACTCCAGCGGCTGATGGCTGACGATCGAATCCATATTCGGCGCGCGGTTGTAGAGATACCAACCGGTCCGGTTTGCACGACCTGGCGGAACATAGATGAAAGTCAGGTTCGGTTCGGACAGGTCCGGCGAAATCTGCGGGTTCACCAGAGTAACTTTACCCGGCAGTGCTTCAAACGCGGCGTACAGCTTACGGGTCAACACCCCGATATCCTGCGGGCTGGCAGAGACGCTAAGGTTGTTACGACGGGCAAAGCGGATCAGGTTTCGGTAGCTCTGCATCATGGCATCGAGCAGTTCGTTATGCGCTTCACGTACCTGATCGATTTTCCAGTTGGCGCGGTTATCAAGCATTGACAGGCGCTCTTCGTCCCATCCCCACTCTTTTACTAACTGACTGAGCACTTCACGACGCCAGCCAACGCACGCGCGTTCACGGCTGAGCTTTTCACAGACTTTGAGATAGAAACATCGACGAACCAGATCCAGACGGGTTGGATCGTCAATGGCTTTCAGGTATTCGGTAACGCGCTCGAGCATCATGCAGTAAGCATCGAGCCCGAAGGAGACGATTTCGCCGTCATGCAGACGCTGTTTGATGTCTTTCGCCAGCAGGCGAGGCGTCGGGTATTCCCACGAATAGGCTTCGAGCAGCAGGGTTTTCAGCACCGCTTTGTACGGTGAATCGATACTTTTATACAGCTGCCACAGGCTCGCGCCGAAATACTCTTCGGCGGACAGGGAGCTTAAGCCGCCCAGATCCAGCCACTCGTTCGGCGTCAGTACCCCCTGGGAGTAAAGCATCATGACGTAATCGTCGTAATGCTCTTCTTCATCGCACGGCACCATATTCCACAGAATACGCTTACCGGCCAGACGCACGGCGGTACGATAAAATTCATCCAGCAATAAGATGTGCTGCGTCGAACCGCAGTCTTCACCACCCAGACTGCCGCTTTCATTATGGCGGAAACGGTTTTCATCGATCAGGAAGAAGCTGACTTCCACGCCGAGCGACGCGGCCCAGCTCTCCAGCAGGCTGCACTTACGCTGCAACAGCTGGCGCTCTTCGTTATCGAGCCACGACTGATGACAGACCCAGATATCCAGATCGGAAGAACAGCTCTGCCCGACCGATGAGGTGCTGCCCATGGTATAGAGGCCGGTGATCGGCAGTTCGCCTTTTGGCGATTCCTGCGGCGGCATGCCACGGTAGAGTTCCAGCTCGTTCAGATAGTGCTGTTGGGTTTCATCAGGCGTGAAGATGCAGATGCCCTGGGGAACGTTACCATCAAGGTAACCCGGCATCAGCGGATGGTGATAATGCAGCAATGTCGGCAGTAGACTGTAAACCTGTTGGAAAGCAGGTCCCATGGCAGCAAGCGCGCGATCGACACGCAGTTGATTGATGGCATCCAGTCGCTGTTTCAGAGTCTCAATGTAGAGGTACAAGAGTATCGCCTGATGTTTAGAAGCTCTAATCTTCAGTCGGACCGAGGATTATGCATTCACAGAATTCAGAAATAGCTGTCAGCCTTTTCGCCCTTGTCTTTATGGTCTGAGAGACGAAAAAATGGTCTAAAACGTGATCAATCTAACACCTTGCCGATTGACCGTAAAGAAAGATGCGCTACATACAAGTGTAGCACCGTTCTGTACCTGTAAATTCCTGAATACGGCTGCAGGCAACTTGCGTCGCCGCCTTGTCCTGATTCCCTTCAACGTCCGTAAAACTGACAGTCCAGAGACAACAATGTTAGGATGGTCAGCAGACGATTAAGACGGTAACAAGCATGTTAGACAATGTTTTAAGAATTGCCACACGCCAAAGCCCACTTGCGCTCTGGCAGGCACAATATGTGAAGCAGCGCCTCGAAGCCTGCCATGCGGGTTTACGCGTTGAGCTGGTGCCGATGGTCACCCGCGGCGATGTGATTCTTGATACCCCGCTGGCGAAAGTCGGCGGTAAAGGCTTGTTTGTAAAAGAGCTGGAGATGGCGCTGCTCGAGGATCGCGCCGATATCGCGGTCCACTCAATGAAAGACGTGCCGGTTGATTTCCCCGAGGGGCTGGGACTGGTCACCATTTGCGAGCGTGAAGATCCCCGTGACGCCTTTGTTTCCAACCACTACGACTCGCTGGCGGCGCTGCCCCAGGGCAGCGTGGTTGGCACGTCAAGTTTACGCCGCCAGTGCCAGCTGGCCGAGTGTCGTCCTGACCTGATTATTCGCTCGCTACGCGGCAACGTCGGCACCCGCCTCAGCAAACTGGATAACGGTGAATATGATGCCATTATTCTGGCGGTTGCAGGCCTGAAGCGTCTGGGGCTGGAATCGCGAATTCGCGTGGCGCTCTCCCCCGAACAGTCGCTGCCAGCCGTCGGCCAGGGTGCCGTCGGCATTGAGTGCCGCCTTGATGATACGCGCACCCATGCACTGCTGGCGCCCCTCAACCACCATGAAACGGCGATCCGTGTGCAGGCCGAGCGCGCCATGAACACGCGTCTGGAGGGGGGATGTCAGGTACCGATTGGCAGCTATGCTGAATTAATCGATGGCGAACTGTGGCTACGCGCGCTGGTTGGCGCCCCCGACGGTTCGCAGATGGTGCGTGGCGAACGTCGCGGTAAACCGCAGGATGCAGAAACGCTGGGCGTTTCGCTGGCGGAAGAGCTGCTCAACAATGGCGCCCGCGAAATCCTCGCTGACGTGTATAACGGAGAACCCCCGGCATGAGTATTCTTGTCACCCGCCCTTCTCCCGCTGGAGATCAGTTAGTGAGCCGTCTGCGCGCACTGGGGCAGGTGGCCTGGAGCTTTCCGCTGATTGAATTTTCCCCTGGCCGGGAGCTGCCGATGCTCGCCGGTCATCTTCGCGCGCTGCAGGCAGACGATCTGCTGTTTGCCCTGTCGCAACATGCCGTAGAGTTTGCCCACGCCCGGCTACAGCAGGACGGCCAGCGCTGGCCTGATGAGCCAGGCTATTTTGCTATTGGCCGGACCACCGCTCTGGCGCTGCATACCGAAAGCAGTCAGGATGTTCGTTATCCACTTGATCGGGAAATCAGCGAAGTCTTGCTACAATTACCTGAATTACAATCTGTTGCAGGGAAGCGCGCCCTGATTCTGCGCGGTAACGGTGGACGCGATCTGCTGGGCGATACGCTCCGTGAACGCGGGGCCGAAGTGATATTTTGTGAATGTTATCAACGTTGTAATAAGTACTATGACGGGGCGCAAGAGGCCATGCGCTGGCAGTCGCGCGGCGTCACCACCCTGGTGGTCACCAGCGGTGAAATGCTCCAACAACTCTGGTCGCTTATCCCGGAATGGTATCGTGAAAACTGGTTACTCCGCTGTCGACTGCTGGTCGTCAGTGAGCGTCTGGCGAACCTCGCCCGGGAACTGGGCTGGCAAGATATTCGGATCGCTGATAACGCCGACAACGATGCGCTGCTGCGCGCATTACAATAACTCTCAAATGGGAAGCCATAATGACGGAACAAGAAAAATCCTCCGCCGTGGTTGAAGAGACCAGGGAGACTGTGGATGTTACGCCACAGCCAGAGACAACTGAGAAAAAACAGGGCAGCAACAAAACCAGCCTGGCGCTGAGTGCGATAGCGATCGCCATTGCGCTGGCCGCAGGCGTTGGCCTGTATGGCCTGGTGAAAAAACAAGCCACCAACCACGCCACCACCAGCGATGCGCTGGTCACGCAGATAACCGCCCTGCAACAGTCTCAGCAGGCGCAAAAAGCGGAGCTGGACGCGATCATCAAACAGCAGGCCGCGCAGCTGACCGATGCCAGTCGCCAGCAGGCCGACCTGACCAAACAGCTGGATGAGATGCAGCAAAAAGTGGCGACCATTTCCGGCACAGACGCCAAAACCTGGCTGCTGGCGCAGGCTGATTTCCTGGTCAAACTGGCCGGGCGTAAGCTGTGGAGCGATCAGGATGTCACTACCGCCGCAGCCCTGCTGAAAAGCGCGGATGCCAGCCTCGGTGACATGAATGACCCTAGCCTGATCGCCGCCCGTCGTGCGCTGACCGAAGATATCGCCAGCCTGGCGACCGTCTCACAGGTGGATTACGACGGCATCATTCTGAAAGTGAACCAGCTGTCGAACCAGATCGATAACCTGCGTCTGGCAGATAATAACGACGACGACTCCCCGATGGATTCCGACAGCAGTGAGCTTTCCAGCTCACTGAGCGAATGGCGCATTAACCTGCAAAAAAGCTGGCAGAACTTTATGGACAGCTTTATTACCGTTCGCCGTCGCGATGAAACGGCCGTACCGCTGCTTGCCCCGAATCAGGATGTCTACCTGCGTGAGAACATTCGTTCCCGTCTGCTGGTGGCCGCGCAGGCGGTGCCACGCCATCAGGAAGAGACCTATAAACAGGCGCTGGATAACGTTTCGACCTGGGTACGCGCTTACTACGATACCGATGATGCCACCACCACGGCCTTCCTCGACGAAGTGGACAAGCTAAGCCAGCAAAACATCACCATGAACGTGCCGGATAAACTGGAAAGCCAGCCGATTATGGAAAAGCTGATGCAAACGCGTGTGCGTAACCTGTTGGCCCAGCCGGGCGTCGCGGCGGAACCTGCTGCTGAGGCACCGGCGCCAGCACCGGCCCCTGACAGCGCACCACAAGGAGAGTAATCATGATTAAAGTCTTATTACTCTTCGCGCTGCTGATCGCCGGGATCGTGCTCGGCCCAATTCTGGCGGGTCATCAGGGCTATGTGCTGATCCAGACCGATAACTACAACATTGAAACCAGCGTCACCGGTTTAGCGATCATTCTGATCCTCGTGATGGTGGCTTTCCTGGCGATCGAGTGGAGCCTGCGCCGTATTTTCCGCACCGGCGCGCATACCCGCAGCTGGTTTGTCGGCCGCAAGCGCCGCCGTGCGCGTAAGCAGACCGAACAGGCCCTGCTGAAGCTGGCCGAAGGCGATTATCAGCAGGTTGAAAAGCTGATGTCGAAGAATGCCGATCATGCCGAACAGCCGGTGGTAAATTATCTGCTGGCAGCAGAAGCAGCGCAGCAGCGTGGGGATGAAATCCGCGCCAATCAGCATCTGGAGCGCGCATCCGAGCTGGCAGAGAAAGATCCGATCCCGGTCGAGATCACCCGCGTGCGCCTGCAGCTGGCGCGCAATGAGAATCACGCTGCCCGCCACGGTGTCGATCACCTGCTGGAGATCGCCCCGCGTCATCCGGAAGTGCTGCGTCTGGCTGAGCAAGCCTATATCCGCACCGGCGCATGGGGCTCACTGCTGGACATTATCCCGTCGATGGCAAAAGCCGAAGTGGGTGATGATGAACAGCGCGATGACCTGCAACGTCAGGCCTGGATTGGTCTGATGGACCAGGCGCGTGCCGATCAGGGTAGCGATGGTCTGAAAACCTGGTGGAAAAACCAGAGCCGTAAAACGCGCCAGCAGGTACCACTGCAGGTGGCCATGGCGGAGCATCTCATTGAGTGTGACGATCATGACACGGCGCAGGGCATTATTCTGGATGGCCTGAAGCGTCAGTACGACGATCGGCTGGTGATGGTGATCCCGCGTCTGAAAACCAATAATCCGGAACAGATCGAGAAAATGCTCCGTCAGCAAATCAAAACCGTGGGCGACCGCCCGCTGCTGTGGAGCACCCTGGGTCAGTCGCTGGCGAAACATGGCGAATGGAAGGAAGCCAGCCTCGCTTTCCGCGCCGCGCTGAAGCAGCGTCCGGATGCGTTCGATTACGCCTGGCTTGCCGACACGCTGGATAAGCTGCACATGCCGGAAGAAGCCGCCGCAATGCGTCGCGATGGCCTGCTGCTGACGTTGCAGAACAATTCCCCGCAGTAACTTAACAGGAGGCCAGACGGCCTCCTTTTTTATCCCCTTCTCACAAACGCTTTCTGCTGCTACATTTTCTGCAACCTCACTCAGGATCGCATCCGCCAATGTAACGACGTCCTTTCATTAAACATTTTTCCTGCACGCGCCTTGCCGCGTGGACTTAATCGTTTTTGAAAGGATTGTTCATGAATACGCTTTTGTATGCGCTTGTTAGCGCGCTCCGCTGTCATCGCTGGCTGCGAATGCTGGCCTGCGCCTTTCTCTTTACTTCCCTGGGAAATGGCTTAACTCAGGTTCTGGTCTTTGGTCTGCTGCTAGACTGGCAGGCTCCCGCTTCGCTGTTAACCCTGGCATACCTGTTTGCGACGCTACCCGGATTTTTGGGCAGCCTGGTCGGGGAGAAGCTGTGCCACTCTTTTTCACCCATCACACTGCTGGTAGCAACAGAGTGTCTGGGTTTAGCCGCCCTGCTGTTTCCGCTGCTGGGGATTCATTTTCATAGCATCACGGCGTTGCTGGCAGTTCATTCCACCGAAGCCTTTCTAAGCGGAATGAGCTGGCCAGCGCTCACCTTGCTGTTCAAGCGCGGGCTGTCAGAGGCCGAATTGCCTGCAGCAACCTGTCTGGAAAATATCATTTTTGCGTCTCAGGTGCTGGCAGGGACAGGGCTGGGCATCGTACTTTTCCATTCTCTTCCTGCCATGACCCTGGTTGGGATCGACGCACTCACGTTTGCTGGCTCGTTGCTGATGCTGATGCTTGCAGGTAGATCACTGCCTTCTCTTGCCCCCTATCACGCAGCAGAAACCGCCCGACCCGTCGCGATGCGCTGGCTGACGCTGACACCTCAGCAAAAGCGCAGTCTTTTGCTGTTACCCGCCCTCGCCGCCGTGGGATCGCCGGCCATGGCGCTGCTTCCTGCGCTGGCGCAGCAAATTGAACCGGAAGACGCCGCAGGCCTGGCGCTGCCCTTACTCTTCGCCCGCAGCCTGGGGCAATTGTGCGGCCCCCTGCTCCTGAAAAGAGACAGCTTGCCGCACTTTGCCAGCCAAAACCGACTCCTGCTGCTCTGTCTTGGTCTCTTTTTGATCGCTTACGGCGTGATCCCTTTGTTATCTGGCGTGCAAATACTGGGGGTGGTGTTTCTCGCCCATCTGGCCTCCAACATTGTCTTTGCGGCTGGCACGTTTAGCGTATTAAGCAGCTTTCAGGCAACCGAGGTCTCTTCTGCCAGCGGAAAAGCATGGCGATGGCAAACCGTCAGCGCCTCGTTGTTTACCTGCATCGCCGCGCTGGTTGCCGCCTCGCTGGGGCCGATGCAGGCGTTGTATAGTGTGTCGACGGGGGCGTTACTGATGGTGGCGGGGATCATGCTGCGGTATCGCCAATAAAGAATAAAAAAACGCCTGCTAAAAAGCAGGCGTTAAAAAGGTCATTTGACAACTTGTGGTGCTTCACTCAACGTTGTGCCCAGGGTGTTTGATGAGGCCGAAGCGACATCTGTCAGTGGACGATAAGCACCGTAAATGGCTCTGCATCATTCCGGAGTTTATGAGGCCTAAGGCGAGCATAAGAGGTGGAATGAGCATCTACATAGATATTATTGCACGCAACGTGCCAACGTTGCATACGGAAGTTGTACATCGCGCAACTTTTTAAGATAAAAGGAATTTATGCCACGCCGGCAGCATTGAGGCAGCAGAAAGCACCTGTGGGATCGGCAAGTTGTCGCCTGAGAGCGACACTAATCAAGGCAAAAGAAAATCTTATTATTTTTCATATGGATAAGTGTCACCTATTCGCGACAGGCTGAGACATCGCTGTCGGCAATTAACAACACGGGCAGGAATAGCAGAAAACAAAAAACCCCGCCGAAGCGGGGTTCAAAATTGGTCGGCGAGAGAGGATTCGAACCTCCGACCCACTGGTCCCAAACCAGTTGCGCTACCAAGCTGCGCTACTCGCCGTTTTACTGCTTTTTTGAATTTTTAGTTCAATTCAATATAAGTCGTGGTGCGAGGGGGGGGACTCGAACCCCCACATCCTAAGGACACTAACACCTGAAGCTAGCGCGTCTACCAATTCCGCCACCTTCGCAATTCACAACCTATCTAATAATGGGGTGGCTAATGGGACTCGAACCCACGACAACTGGAATCACAATCCAGGGCTCTACCAACTGAGCTATAGCCACCACAACTTTATTCTTTCACGCGGTTCTGCCTACTTAACAGACCACCGCAGCTCCAGCACCGGGTGAATGGTGCGCCCGACAGGATTCGAACCTGAGACCTCTGCCTCCGGAGGGCAGCGCTCTATCCAGCTGAGCTACGGGCGCTTAGCGCCGTTGCGGGGCTGGATATTACGGAGGTCTCGCTCTGCTGTCTAGTGCTTTTTTTAAAATAAATGCGCATTTGATTATACATTGCGCATTTTGCCGATTATTCCTTCGTTTTCAGACTTTCTACATGGCGACCCAAGCCAAAAAGCTTGTATTCGAGCGAAACGACAGCCATGAAGATCGCACCGACAAACAGCGACATGCGGGTGTCTTCATTGAAATACATCCCGATCAACACGCAGATCAGGAACGCCATCGTCAAATAGTTTGCCCACGGGAACAGAATTGAGCGGAACGGATGGCTGGCGATCGCTTTTTTATGCGCCTGACGAAAACGTATCTGGCTAATCAGGATCACAAACCACGGCACCATACCCGGCAGCACGCTGGCGCTGTAGACATAAACAAACACCCGCTGTGGGTTCGGAATGATGTAGTTCAGGCAGGACCCCACCAGCAGGATGAGGATAGAAACCGCCACGCCCGCCACCGGCACACCCACGCGCGACACTTTTCCCATCGCCGCCGGAAGCTGACGGTTCTTCGCCAGCGCGTACAGCATACGCCCGCAGCTGTACATCCCGCTGTTACAGCCAGACAGTGCAGCCGTCAGTACCACAAAGTTAATAATGCCCGCTGCGGCAGTAATACCAATCTTCGCAAAGGTCAGCACGAACGGGCTGCCGGTGGTGCCAATCTGGTTCCACGGGAAGATGGTAACAATAACGAAAATGGCGCCCACGTAGAAAATCAGGATCCGCCACAGCACTTTACCAACCGCGCTGCGCAGTGTGACCTGAGGGTTTTTCGCTTCACCTGCGGTGATGCCGATAAGCTCAACCCCCTGGTAAGAGGCTACCACGATACAGAGCGCCGTCAGGAAGCCCTTCCACCCGCCGGCGAAGAAGCCACCGTGCTCGGTCAGATTACCAAAACCGACAGCCTGCCCGCCGTTGCCGAGGCCAAAGAAGATCACCCCAAGGCCGACCACAATCATCACGATAATGGTGGTCACTTTAATCATCGCAAACCAGAACTCGATCTCGCCGTACAGGCGCACGGCGGCAAGGTTGGCCAGTGCCACCAGACCCACGGCAATGAGCGCGGGTATCCACTGCGCCATCTCAGGGAACCAGAACTGCACGTAGACCCCAATGGCGGTGATCTCCGATATCCCGACCGCCATCCACATAAACCAGTACGACCACGCGGTGAGGTAGCCGAAAAACGGGCTCATGTAACGGTGTGCGTATACGGCAAACGAACCGGCAACCGGTTCAAGGAACAACATTTCGCCCATCGATCGCATGATGAAGAAGACGAACAGTCCAGCGACGATATACGCCAGCAGGACCGACGGCCCCGCCCATTTCAGGGTGCTGGCGGAGCCCATAAACAGGCCTACGCCAATCGTCCCCCCCAGGGCGATAAGTTCGATATGACGAGCTTCCAGCCCACGCTGAAGCTCCGGTTTTTTCTCTGCCATAAATCCTCGGTTGTGCTTGCTATTTTCCCGGCCTGCGCCGGTTATTGTTATGGGTAAAGATGTGCTATCGCAGGCTATGCAAAATCGACCGTCAATGTTTACGGTTGGTGCAAAAACAGCCTGGTGCGGTAGTGAGGGGAGGAATGGTTTCTTAAAATCGGTGAAATGGCAAATGATGCGTTAAAAAAATGAATGTATTGCACATAAAACCAGCAGATTCTGCCGGGGATGTGCAGCGCGAAGCGTCTGTCGCGCTGCAGCGGGAAATTACAGGCGACCGGAGTAGTGCCAGCCGAGATAACGCAGCAGACGCAGCTGGCGGGTGATGCGGCTGGGCTGCGACAGCAGCCGATACAGCCACTCCAGTCCCAGGTTCTGCCACACTTTTGGCGCGCGCTTAACGTGGCCGGTAAAGACGTCGTAGGTGCCGCCTACGCCCATATACAGCGCATCCGGACACACCTGACGGCAGTCGCGCATCAGGATCTCCTGGCGCGGCGATCCCATCGCCACGGTGACAATCTTCGCCCCGCTGTCGCGAATACGCGCGAACAGCGCCTGCTGCTGATCGGCGCTGAAGTAGCCATCCTGACTGCCAACGATGTTTACCTGCCACTGCGCGCGCAGCTTCTGCTCTGTTTGCGCGAGGATCTCGGGCTTGCCGCCAATCAGAAAGACCGGCGTTCCGTCTATGCCCGCTCGCGCCATCAGCGCCTCCCAGAGATCGGCCCCTGCTACGCGGGAGATATTGGCATCCGGGTATTTTTTACGCACCGAGCGCACCACGCTGATCCCGTCGGCATATTTAAACTCAGCCGCCTCGATCAGATCGCGAACCTGGGCGTTATCCTCAATGGTAAGCATTTTTTCTGCATTGATGGCCACGAGGGTACCGGTTTTTATCCTGCCACCGGCGCACAGGTAGTCCAGCGCGTGTTGCATATCGCGCCAGCCGATCAGCTTCAGGCCACGCAGGTCATACTGCGGCGCAGAGGTATTATCCGTCATTACTATCCTTAATCAGACTCGCGAAAGCGTCCTGCCGCTTGCCGGTTCACGTTTATGCACTAACCCGGCAACGTCGAACAGCCAGTACAGCAGCTTCGCCATCAGCAGGCAGGCGCCAAAAACCACCATAAAGAAGACCACGCGGGAGACAAACGAATCCAGCCCCTCACGCGCCAGCACGATCATATTGAAAATGGCACCGAAACAGAAACTATGCAAAATCGCGGCCTTATAGCGGTTCGTCTCCCGGTTACCCAGCGTATACAGCCAGTCGAACCATTTGATGATAAGCCCCACGGCAATGGCACCCGGCAGGATAAACCAGCCACCGCCCATTACCACCAGCGACCCAATCAGCGTCGGCGAAATCGCCAGCCCCGAGTGGTTGTTAAGCACTTCCCAGGTGAAATAGTTGGCAGTATTCAGCACGATGCCCGGCCTGTCAGGCCAGAGCCAGGTGGGAATGAAGACATAGAAATCGCGCACAACAGGTGCCAGCCCCTGGAAGTCGATTTTGTCGTAGTTCTGCAGCAACAGGGCTAAGTTTTCCCACGGCGAGAAGGTGTCGCGGGTCAGATACAGGAAAGTGTAAAATGCCTCGTCACCACTGACATTCATGCCATAGCGCTTCAGCGCCAGCCAGAACATGCCGACAATCCCCATCACCCCCGCCGCTGCCAGCATCCACAGCGAGATCCAGCCGCGAATGATGCCGATAAACAGGAAGATGGCGAAGGCGATGATGATATTCGCGCGCGTGCCGCCGACAATCATGTAGGTCAACAGGCCAAACGCCAGGGTGCTGACGAGGAAGAACAGCCACGCCCGTGCATCCTGGCGCAGAAAATAGACCACCAGCATCGCCGGGATGAAGAAGTAGAAGAAGCGCTTAAGCGCCACGCCGGAGACTTCACTGGAGAAGATCTGGCTGTAGGAGTTGAGCTTAAACAGCAAAAAGCCGTTGTGCATAAAGAAGATACCGACAGTGAACAGCGCAATCAGCATCAGCATCACCCAGGTGAGATGCGTCTCCACCCGGTTCATGGTAAACAGCGGCCTTCGGGGCGCGGTGTGGCCAGCGGGTTTTAGCCGCGTCTTGTAGGCGACGTAGTAGACCGCATAGAAGCAGGTGGCCGACAGCAGCGCCTGCATCAGGATCTCCGGCGGTACGACCCCCACGTCGAAGCGGAACACCAGAATACTGGTCAGCGGGAAGCCGAAGTAAAAGGTCAGCAGGAACAGCAGCGAGAAGAAGACGTTGAAGTTAAAGCGCACCCGGCGGAACTCAAACCAGGTCAGGGTGGCGATAAACAGCGCGCTCAGCAGCCAGATGACTAACAAGCCGCTAAATTGCAACTGGCTCATGTATTGTCTCCTGAGGCGATCCGCAGCGCCTGATGCCACGGCGTGAGGTAGTTAGGGCGGAAGAAATCGATCGCGTTTTTATCCACCTGCGCCAGCTGTCGCTGTGCTTCCCGCACCACCGCCTCATTGAGGCCGTCAGTGGTGAAGAGTACCGGAATGTGCTGCTCTGCCATATCATGCCAGAACGGGTTATCGCGGTTAAGTACGCACGGCACGCCGGCCTGAATCAGCAGGCATAGCGTGCCAATCCCCTGCTGGCGCGCGAAAATAAAGTAACCAAGATCGCACTGGCGCAGCAGCGCGAGGTAGTCGTCAAAGGCCAGCTTTTCGCTGAGGATCTGCAGATTCTCCGGACTGAACAGCGCCAGCCCGTTCTGACGGACCTCATCAATGTACGCCGCGTTATTAGCAGGATAGCCCATCGGCACAACCACGTTGACCGTATCACCAAATTGCTGATGGACCGCCTTCAGGGCGGCACTGTGCTCATTGCTGCGATCCCCGGAATTGCCCACCAGAATCGTCAGCTTGCCCGCGCGTTTCGCCTCGTTGGCTAACCCGTTCAGCGCCGGATCCATGCGGGTTGGAAAATAGAGCCGTTCACCGCGTACGTTGGGATGACGCTGGGCAAAATAATTAAGGTCACCGCGGGTGGCAAAGACGCGGCCCACCCGTCCCTGCGCCATGCGACGCAGCGGGTAGAAGAGACGGAACTTCCATCCCTGGGAGACTTCATACAGATCGGCACCCCAGATATGCCAGTTAAACTGGGCGGGCTTAATGCCACCACTCAGCAGCGCCAGCCATAGGCCGGTATTAAACTGCCCATGGAAAAAGAAACGCTGCTGGCGATCCGCTTTGGCTTTGGCGATCACCGCTTTAGCCAGGGTTGCTTTGTCTGGCCAGAAGGTCAGCTGCAGTGCCGGGCACGCGGCGCTCAGCCCATTATCGTGCCCCGCCACCATAAATTCGCGCGCCAGCTCGCTGCCGGGTGCCAGTTCGTCATTAAAGAACCGCAGAACGGTCTGGTTATGGTGTGGGATATCCGATCCCAGGACGTGAATCAGTGCAGTCATGCGCGTTTATGCCAAAGTAAAAAGACGCCGCAACAGGCAGCAAAATAGACAATGTAGGTGGCCATATAGGCCTGGGCTGCCCCCAGTGCGCCGTGCGCGGGGATCAGCCAGTGTGAGAAAGCGGTGAGCAGCGCGAACTGGCTAATTTCGGCCAGAATATAGAGCCGCAGCGAAGCTTTGGCGATCACCAGATAGCCAAAGACGTAAGCGCCTACTTTCAGCACATCGCCCACCAGTTGCCAGGCAAACAGATCGCGCATGGCGATAAATTTGGCTGAGAACAGCAGCCAGATCGCCACATCGCGCAGGAGCCAGACGGTAAAGCTGGCCGCAGCCACCGCCGGAAGCACAAAGCGCAGGGAGCGGAGTATCTCGCGGGTGATCTCCTGACGCCCCGTCAGGCGCGACAGGGTTGGCAGGAGGTAGACGCTAAACGAAGCGGTGATGAACTGCAGGTAGGCATCAGAGATGCTGCTGACCCCTTGCCAGATCCCCACCTCATCCCAGCTGTAATGCGCCGCTAGCAGGTTTCGCATCATCACGTAGGCCACTGGCAGGGTCACGGAGGTGATCATCGCCATCAGGGTAAATTTACCCAGCTGTCCCGCGAGGAGCCTGTCCCACTGGGGCTTGAGATAGTGCAGCGGAATCGTGCCTCTGCGCATCAGCATCACCGCCGCCGGGATCACCACCAGCGCTGGCACCAGCGCCAGGCCCAGCAGCGCGCCTTCGTAGCCGCCGAGACGATAACAGGCGTAATAGGCGATCACCCCAATCAGGCTGCCGACGATCAGCGCCAGCGCATTGCCGGCGGCATCGCGGAAGCCCTTCATCAGCGCCAGTAGCAGGTTAGCCCAGGCGATGCCCATCTGCACCAGCGCCACCAGCCGCACCAGGCCCTGATAACCCGTGTGACCAAACAGCCCCTGGCTGATGGGCGCGGCCGCCAGTAAAAAGATCACCGCCAGCAGGGTGGAAAAGCCCAGCACCATCGCTGATGAGGTTCCCACCACCTTGCGCAGCTGTGCCGCATCGTCGTGATATTGTGCGACGTACTTGGTCACGCCGTTGAAAATACCCGCCCCGGCCAACACGCCCAGCACGGTGACCAGCTGGCGGAAGTTACCCGCCTGCCCGACGCCCGCAGGGCCAAACGACACGGCCAGCAGTTTAACGACTAACAAGCCTACGCCGATCTTGACGAGTGTGGACGCGGCGGTCCACACCGATGCTTTCGCCAGAGACATATCAGCCGAAGTAACTCAGAAGGGTATTAATGACCGTGCGCTGATTGACCGCAGCGAGGTTGTAGAACAGCGGCAAGCGGAGTAACCGCTCACTTTCTTTAGTCGTAAAGCGATCGTCGCCAATGAACTCGCCAAAGGCTTCGCCTGCCGGACTGGAGTGCAGCGGAATGTAGTGGAACACCGCCATGATCTCGGCTTCTTTCAGATACGCGATCAGCGCGCTGCGATCGTCGTTATCCCGCAGCTTGATGTAGAACATATGCGCGTTGTGCACACAGTCAGCCGGAAGGGTTGGCAGTTCGATACGGCCTTTACGCGCCAGCGGAGCCAGCGCATCGTAGTAGGTCTGCCACAGCGCCAGACGCTGCTGGTTGATGCGGTCGGCCGCTTCCAGCTGGGCCCACAGGTACGCCGCCTGCAGATCCGCCATCAGGTAGCTGGAACCGATATCGCGCCAGGTGTACTTATCCACCTGCCCACGGAAGAACTGGCTGCGGTTGGTGCCTTTCTCGCGGATAATTTCAGCGCGTTCGATCAGCGCGCGGTCGTTAATCAGCGTTGCGCCGCCTTCACCGCCCGCGGTGTAGTTTTTGGTTTCGTGGAAGCTAAAGCAGCCGATATGACCGATGGTGCCCAGCGCGCGACCTTTGTAGGTGGACATCACGCCCTGGGCGGCATCTTCTACCACGAACAGGTTGTGCTTTTTAGCGAGAGCCATGATGGTGTCCATCTCGCAGGCCACGCCGGCGTAGTGCACCGGCACAATCGCCCGGGTCTTGTCGGTGATCGCCGCTTCAATCAGCGTCTCGTCAATGTTCATGGTATCCGGGCGGATATCTACAAAGACGATTTTCGCCCCGCGCAGCACGAAGGCATTTGCCGTCGAGACGAAGGTGTAGCTCGGCATGATCACTTCATCACCAGGACCGATGTCCAGCAGCAGCGCGGCCATCTCCAGCGATGCGGTGCAGGATGGGGTCAGCAGAACCTTCGCACTCTGGAAGCGTTGCTCCATCCACTGCTGGCAACGGCGCGTATAGCCGCCATCGCCACACAATTTGCCGCTGCCCATCGCAGACTGCATGTAATCGAGTTCGGTGCCCACCACGGGAGGCGCATTAAATGGGATCATCTTGTCACCTGTATAGCCAGTAAGCGGTCGATTCAATGTTGCCACCGCTTGCAATGTAACGTTTAAGCGCGGCGGTGTTGCCCATCTGGGTCGCCACCCGCAACGTGGAAAGCTGCTGCTGCTGGGTCCAGCCCAGCGCCGCCTGCATCAGTTTCTCGCCCATCCCACGACCGGCCAACAGGCCGATACGCGCTTCTGTATCGTTCAACTGACGCAGAGAGACAAAACCCTGGATGACGCCATCCGGGGCGCGGAATACGAGGCAAAGATGGTCGAAGGTGCCTTTCACCGCATTCTCGATCCACTGGGCGTAGAAGCGACCGCTGTCATCGGGAGCGTACCATGGCGCGCGAAAGCGGCTCTGGGCGAAAGCCTGCGCGGCAAGCTGGCGCAGCGCAGGAATATCCTGTTCCGTCGCCTTTTCCACACCCGGACTTAGGTGTTGCGTCACGGCAATCGCGAGATCGACTTCGCCTTCAACCAGCCGGAACCCCTGCTGCTGGAGCGCGTCCAGCCAGTCGGCACGGGTGGCCGGGATTTTTGCCTGCACGCGCTGCCAGGGCGTAAAATCGGAGGCGATCAGCGGCGAGGCATCATCCGAGACCCGCACAATCGCGCTGGGCAGAGAGAAAAACTGACTTTCCCAGTCCAGCGGCTGTAACGTGCCGTGCAGCTGACTCAACGCCAGACACCTTTGGTATCAACGATATAATTTTGCTGCACGGCATCACCGGGAATCGCTTTAAATTGATTGTGATCCACCAGCAGCACCAGCACATCCGCCCCGGCCAGCGCGTCATCCACGCTTGTCAGGGTGCAGTGACCGGCCAGCTTGTTCGGCAGCGTATGGATATTCGGCTCAACCACCTGCGTTTCGCCGCTGTGCCAGTGGGCGATCATTTCCGCAATTTCCATCGCCGGGCTTTCACGCAGATCGTCAATGTTCGGCTTAAATGCCAGGCCAAAACAGGCGATGGTCAGCTCATTTGCGCGCTTGCCGCTCTGGGTCAGGCAATCGGCAACGGTGGCTTTCACCTGATCCAGCACCCAGTGCGGTTTGCTGTCATTCACTTCGCGGGCAGTGCGGATAAGACGCGCCTGGTTGGGGTTTTGCGCCACGATGAACCAGGGATCGACCGCGATGCAGTGGCCACCGACCCCAGGACCAGGTTGCAGAATATTGACGCGAGGATGGCGATTTGCCAGGCGAATCAGTTCCCAGACGTTAATCCCCTGATCGGCGCAAATCAGCGACAGCTCGTTGGCAAATGCGATATTGACGTCGCGGAAGCTGTTTTCCGTCAGCTTACACATTTCTGCGGTGCGGGAGTTGGTTACCACGCACTCACCTTCCAGGAAAATGTTATACAGCTCGCTGGCGCGGGCGGAACAAACCGGGGTCATCCCGCCGATCACGCGGTCATTCTTAATCAGTTCAACCATCACCTGCCCCGGTAGCACGCGCTCCGGGCAGTAGGCGATGTTAATATCTGCCTGTTCACCCGTCTGCTGCGGGAATGTCAGATCCGGGCGTGCGTCGGCCAGCCACTGGGCCATCTGCTCGGTGGCGCCAACCGGTGACGTCGATTCCAGGATCACCAGCGCGCCTTTTTTCAGCACCGGGGCGAGGGATTTGGCTGCCGCTTCGACATACACCATATCCGGCTCGTGGTCGCCTTTGAACGGCGTCGGCACGGCAATCAGGTAAGCATCGGCGACCACAGGCGTCGTGCTGGCCTTCAGGAATCCTCCCTCAACGGCCACTTTCACGACCTTGTCGAGATCCGGTTCAACGATATGAATTTCACCACGATTGATGGTGTCAACCGCATGCTGGTTAATATCCACGCCCACTACCTGTTTTTGACGTGAGGCAAATGCCGCCGCCGTTGGCAGCCCAATGTAGCCAAGACCAATGACAGAAATGGTAGTAAAACTCATAGCGATACCCGATTGTGTTTAAGTGCGTACAAAATACGGTCACAGGCTTGTCCGTCGCCATAAGGGTTATGGGCACGGCTCATGGCCTGGTACTCTCCGTCGTCGTGCAGCAGGCGCGTCACCTCTTCAACGATCAGCCGCGAATCGGTGCCCACCAGACGTACCGTTCCCGCTTTCACCGCTTCCGGGCGTTCGGTGGTTTCACGCATCACCAGCACCGGTTTGCCCAGTGACGGCGCTTCTTCCTGAATCCCGCCGGAATCCGTCAGGATCAGCCAGGCATGATTCATCAGCCAGACGAAGGGCAGATAGTCCTGCGGCTCAATCAGAATGACGTTTTCAACGTGGCCAAGAATACGATTGACCGGCTCACTGACGTTGGGATTGAGATGCACCGGATAGACGATCTGCACATCTTCATTTTGTGCGGCGATTTGCGCCAGCGCGTGACAAATTTGCTCGAAGCCCTGGCCAAAGCTTTCCCGGCGGTGGCCCGTAACCAGAATCATTTTTTTGCCGTTGGCGAGGAATGGATACCGCTCGGCAAGCTCACCGCGTAGGGTGTCGCTTGCCAGCACCCGATCGCGCACCCAGATCAGCGCATCAATCACCGTATTGCCGGTCACAAAGATATGCTGGTCAGCGATATTTTCCCGGCGCAGGTTTTGCCGTGAATTCTCGGTCGGCGCGAAATGATACATCGCCAGATGGCCGGTCAGCGTCCGGTTTGCCTCTTCTGGCCACGGAGAATAGAGATCGCCGGTACGTAACCCGGCTTCCACATGACCCACCGGTATACGCTGGTAAAAGGCCGCCAGGCTGGTCGCGATGGTGGTAGTGGTATCGCCATGAACCAGCACCACGTCAGGCTTAAATGACTCCAGAATGGGTTTTAACCCTTCCAGAATACGGCAGGTAATTTCGGTTAATCCTTGCCCCGGCTTCATAATATTGAGGTCGTAATCGGGAACAATAGAAAACAGATTAAGGACCTGATCGAGCATCTCACGGTGCTGCGCAGTCACGCATACCTTCGCTTCAAAATCAGGATCATTTGCCAGCGCATGCACCAGAGGCGCCATCTTGATGGCTTCCGGCCGTGTACCAAAGACGGTAAGTACTTTCACATCGATTCTCTTCGATTAGGCGATGAAGGCCATGAGCCTTCATCGTAGATGGCGTTCTTAAATTTTGCGACGACGCGTTAAGGCCACGCCAGCGCCAATTAAAGCACCCACAATCCCCCACATAATCATCAGGAATGCGCGACGTGGACTATCGCGTTTTACAGGTTCTTCAGGAGTTCGCAAATAACGATAGGTCTGAAAACGTGGGTCCAGTGTCGGACCCACGTTGAGGGTAGTCAGCATGGCGCGGTTTTGGTCGTAGTCCAGGTCAAAATCAGGCCCTACAGCCTGCAGGTTTTCCAGTCGGGCCTGCAGCATTGGCCGGCCAAGCAGGAACATTTCTGAGTCAGGCAGTTCATCAGCAGGGACGTCAGTTTCACTGCGGGAGATATTGCTTTTCTCCGCCACTTTCAGCGCCTGCTCAATGGTGTGGATCCGACGGGTAAAGATCGCTTTGGCCACCTCTTCCTGACGTTTCACCTGCGCTTTCATCTGGATAGTCCTCGCCGACCACGCACCTTTCAGCTCATCATTAAGATGGCTTGCCGCCCGCTGGCTGGCAAAAGCGACGTACTGGCGCAGCAGGTTGTTAGCATCCGGCGCGGTTTCGGCGATCAGCTTGACGCTGTCGTTAATGTTGCGCAGCGGGTCACCCGCCATAAACTGGATGTTATTGATCAGCTCATCAAGAAGGGCGGCATCCTCTTTGCTGTTGCCGACTCTCCGCTGTTTGAAATAATCCGTCTGGTTCCAGAAATCGCGACGCGTATCCCAGGAGGCGAGTTGCATCACGAACTCTTTATAAGACTCATCCATAACCGAAGGTAGGTCTGTCGGCGTAAGATTCGCTTTGACATCCAGATTGCGCAGAAACTGCTGTTGGGAGTAAAAACCCCCAAGCATGTTCACTGTCGGACGATCGGTGATAGCCGTTGCGCTCCATTCCTGTCTGGCGAAAAAGGTATAAGCCAGTGCGAGTAGCGCAAAGCCCAGCGCAACTCCTGCAATCCAAAACTTGCCCGCCCATAACACGCGGAACAAGCCACGAACATCCAGCTCATTCTCAGTCACCACAACATCTGCTCCCGCCAACGGTTGAGTCATTACAATCCCGATTTACTTAGTTAAAGTTGGGTTATTGCCATTATTTCGACGCATCCTGCGTTTTACACGTTTAATAAATCGCGCCACTTTCCATGCACGCTTAATGCAATAGCCGTACAGGAAAAAGGCAAGCAAGAATAATACCAACATTACCCATTCAGGAACGATATGCAAATATTCTGCTGCAACACCAATCCCGGCCAGAAGCGCAGCCGCCAGGGTGATGAGGACAAATGCCTGACGCGAGGTGAAGCCCGCTCGCATAATCAAATGGTGGATGTGTTGACGGTCTGGCGAGAAAGGACTCATGCCCTTACGCAGACGGCGGTACATAATCGCCACCATGTCCATCAGCGGGATGGCAATAATCCACAGCGCAGTTACCGGGCTTATCGGATGGGTATTCCCCTGGGTCGTTTCCAGCAGGATCCAGATAACGGTAAATCCGATTAACGTACTGCCTGCATCGCCCATAAACACTTTGTAGCGGCGCCCAAGTACGCCAAGGTTCAGGCAGATATACGGCAGAATGGCGGCGATCATCGCAAAACACCACATCGACAGGCTGTACTGCCCGTCAAACCACAGGATGATGCCGATCGCGGCGAACGAGACGCTGGAAAGACCGCCCAACAGGCCATCAATGCCGTCGACCATGTTAAAGGCGTTTATCGCCGCCCACACGGCAAAGAGCGTCAGAAAATAGCCGAACGGGCCGAGCACCATCTCCCAGGTACCAAAGATGTAGCCAAGGCTACTGAGATAGAGCTTGCCGACGACCATCATCACTACACCGATGCCCGCCTGAACAGCGGCACGGAACTTCACGCTAATGTCGAATCGGTCATCAAGGGCACCCACCAGCACCAGCACACCGGCACAGGCCAGATAGAGTGCAGCGTGCGGGATGTAGTAATCCGCAATCGCAAAGGTGAAGCAGATCCCGGCATAAACAGAGATCCCGCCAACCAGCGGAATCAGACCTTGATGGCGTTTACGAAAATTGGGTTTATCCACCAACCCCACACGTTTCGCCACCTTACGGGCGAAAAACAAAAAGCAGGTGGTGAAAAGAAAAATACTGACTAGCTCAGTCACCGCAGTGAGTAGATTCACAATGGATGCTCTCAACGAAAGTTAATCCTGGAAGTATAACCTTGAAGGCCCGGCTCCAGAAGGAAAAAGCAGACCTCTCACAAGTCCCTTTGTTTATTTTTCAAACAATTAATTTTTAACTTTGACGAACATTCCTATTTTCTGACTCGTCAGTAAACAGGGGCTGTCTGAAATTACAGCGTATAAGCCACAAAAGAAAAACGCCACGTAAAAACGTGGCGTTTGAGTCTTTATTTAGATTACGAGCGTTTCATCATATCGAAGAAATCGTCGTTGGTTTTGGTCATCGCCAGCTTATTAATAAGGAACTCCATCGCATCGATTTCACCCATTGGATGGATGATTTTGCGTAGGATCCACATTTTCTGCAGCTCTTCCTGAGTGGTGAGCAGCTCTTCTTTACGGGTACCGGAACGGTTGTAGTCGATAGCCGGGAAGACGCGTTTTTCAGCGATTTTACGAGAGAGGTGCAGTTCCATGTTACCTGTACCTTTAAACTCTTCGTAGATAACCTCATCCATTTTAGAGCCGGTGTCGACCAGCGCTGTCGCGATGATGGTCAGGCTGCCGCCCTCTTCCACGTTACGTGCCGCACCGAAGAAGCGTTTTGGACGATGCAGGGCGTTCGCGTCCACACCACCGGTCAACACTTTACCGGAAGCCGGAACCACGGTGTTGTAGGCACGTGCCAGACGGGTGATGGAGTCGAGCAGGATGATAACGTCTTTCTTATGCTCAACCAGACGCTTCGCCTTCTCGATCACCATCTCGGCAACCTGAACGTGACGTGATGCCGGTTCGTCAAAGGTCGAAGCAATCACTTCGCCTTTCACCAGACGCTGCATCTCAGTCACTTCTTCCGGACGTTCGTCAATCAGCAGCACCATCAGCACGCAGTCAGGGTGATTATAGGCAATGCTCTGCGCGATGTTCTGCAGCAACATGGTTTTACCCGCTTTTGGCGGTGCCACAATCAGACCACGCTGACCACGACCAATCGGAGAGGCCAGATCCAGCACGCGAGCGGTTAAGTCTTCAGTAGACCCATTACCACGCTCCATACGCAGACGCGAGTTCGCGTGCAGCGGCGTTAAGTTTTCAAACAGGATTTTGTTACGCGCATTTTCCGGTTTGTCGTAGTTAACTTCGTTAACTTTCAACAGCGCAAAGTAGCGTTCACCCTCTTTAGGAGGACGAATCTTACCTGAAATGGTGTCACCGGTGCGGAGGTTGAAACGGCGGATTTGGCTGGGAGAAACGTAGATATCATCAGGACCGGCGAGGTAGGAGCTGTCTCCAGAGCGGAGGAAACCAAATCCATCCTGCAATATTTCCAGCACACCGTCGCCAAAGATATCTTCGCCACTCTTTGCGTGCTGCTTCAGGATGGCAAAAATGATGTCCTGCTTGCGCATACGGGCCTGGTTTTCCAGCCCCATATTTTCGCCGAGAGTGATCAGCTCAGAAACCGGCGTATTCTTTAATTCGGTAAGATTCATAATGGTGTGGGTTCTTAAACTCGGGGTAATACTCGAACTTAATTTGTGAATGGTATGGCAGGGTCATCCATGCCTGTTAGCGGCCATCAACTCATGTCTGTTCGCTGTCTGCTTACAGGGAAAGCACAGAACTGAAACGACAAGACGGATTGAGTGACAAGCCCGGAATCTATCCACTTCTCGCACTGTGTATCGCAACAACGGGAAGTATCGGGTCAAACAAGATTCAAACAACAAGGTATGTTTAAAACGTAGTCATAGCTAACTTAGCACGACTAATGCCGGGCGTCCAGAGATCCAAACAATTTAGAAACCCCGGACGCACAGCCGAGAAACCTTACGCCAGATTAGCGTCCAGGAACTCTTTCAGTTGACCTTTGGACAGTGCGCCCACTTTGGTCGCCGCGACTTCGCCGTTTTTAAACAACAGCAGCGTCGGGATGCCACGGATACCGTACTTCGGTGCGGTGCCCGGGTTCTGGTCGATGTTCAGTTTAGCAACGGTCAGTTTGCCCTGATATTCGTCGGCGATCTCATCCAGAATCGGGGCGATCATTTTGCAAGGACCACACCATTCAGCCCAGAAATCGACGAGGATCAGCCCGTCAGCTTTAAGTACGTCCGTGTCAAAACTGTCGTCAGTCAGGTGAATAATTTTATCGCTCATATATAACTCCACAGGAATAAGCCTGGCGCGTTGATGTAGCATCCATCAACGACGTGTTGATGGAGCATTAACCAACTAAAGGTTGACTTTATTTCACCGGATACGCTTTCGTAAAGCAATAGTAAGCTGATATTCTACCACACTATGAGCAAAACACATTTAACAGAACAGAAGTTTTCCGACTTCGCCCTGCACCCAAAAGTCATTGAAGCCCTTGAAAATAAAGGGTTTCATAACTGCACGCCCATTCAGGCTCTCGCCCTCCCGCTCACGCTGGCAGGTCGCGATGTTGCAGGGCAGGCGCAAACCGGTACTGGCAAAACGATGGCGTTTTTAACGTCAACGTTTCATTATTTACTTTCTCACCCGACAATTGCTGACCGTAAAGTTAACCAACCGCGCGCGCTGATCATGGCCCCGACGCGAGAACTGGCGGTACAGATCCATGCTGACGCAGAACCTCTGGCGCAAGCCACTGGCCTGAAACTCGGCCTGGCCTACGGCGGTGACGGTTATGACAAACAGCTGAAAGTGCTGGAAAGCGGCGTCGATATTCTGATCGGCACCACGGGCCGCCTTATCGACTACGCCAAACAGAATCACATCAACCTTGGCGCGATCCAGGTTGTGGTGCTGGATGAAGCCGATCGCATGTACGATCTGGGCTTTATTAAAGATATTCGCTGGCTGTTCCGTCGTATGCCTGTCGCGAACCAGCGCCTGAACATGCTGTTCTCCGCAACGCTGTCCTATCGCGTGCGCGAACTGGCGTTCGAGCAGATGAACAACGCCGAGTACGTCGAAGTAGAACCGGAACAGAAAACCGGCCACCGTATTAAAGAAGAACTCTTCTACCCTTCTAACGACGAAAAAATGCGCCTGCTGCAGACGCTGATTGAAGAAGAGTGGCCAGACCGTGCGATCGTTTTCGCCAACACCAAGCACCGCTGCGAAGATATCTGGGGCCACCTGGCTGCAGACGGACACCGCGTAGGTCTGTTGACCGGCGATGTTGCACAGAAAAAACGTCTGCGCATTCTTGAAGAGTTCACCCGTGGCGATCTGGATATTCTGGTAGCAACGGACGTTGCCGCACGTGGTCTGCACATTCCGGCCGTAACGCACGTGTTCAATTATGACCTGCCTGATGACTGCGAAGATTACGTTCACCGTATCGGCCGTACTGGTCGTGCAGGTGCCAGCGGCAACTCAATCAGCCTCGCCTGTGAAGAGTACGCGCTGAACCTGCCGGCGATTGAAACCTATATCGGGCACTCCATTCCGGTCAGCAAGTACAACCCGGATGCCCTGATGAGTGAGTTACCACCGCCGAAGCGCCTGACTCGCGCGCGTTCCGGCAATGGCCCGCGCCGTTCCAGCGCACCGCGTAATCGTCGTCGTTCAGGCTAAAAAACATGCTCCGTTCCGCCTCGCTCTATGCAGCTATTGATTTGGGTTCGAATAGTTTTCATATGCTGGTTGTGCGCGAGGTGGCGGGAAGCATTCAGACGCTGACGCGTATTAAGCGCAAGGTCCGCCTCGCAGCGGGCCTCGGCGCCAATAATCATCTCTCTTCTGAAGCAATGGAGCGCGGCTGGCAATGTCTGCGTCTCTTTGCTGAACGCCTGCAAGATATTCCCTCCCTGCAAATTCGCGTTGTCGCGACGGCAACCCTGCGGTTGGCGGTGAATGCCGGGGAGTTTATTGCGTCCGCAGAGGCGATCCTGGGCTGCCCTGTCCATGTGATCAGCGGTCAAGAAGAGGCCAGGCTTATTTACCAGGGTGTGGCGCATACCACTGGTGGCGATGAACATCGTCTTGTCGTTGATATCGGCGGCGCAAGCACGGAACTGGTCACGGGTAACGGGGCGCAGGCCACCTCCCTGAATAGCCTGTCGATGGGCTGCGTCACCTGGCTTGAGCGCTACTTCACCGATCGCAACCTGGCGCAAGAAAACTTCGATGAAGCCGAAAAAGCCGCACGGGAAGTCTTACGTCCGGTAACCAATGCGCTGCGTTACCATGGCTGGAAAGTCTGCGTCGGTGCCTCCGGCACGGTGCAGGCGCTGCAGGAAATCATGATGGCGCAGGGGATGGACGAGCGCATCACACTGGCCAAACTCCAGCAGCTGAAGCAGCGCGCCATCCATTGTGGACGCCTGGAAGAGCTGGAAATCGAAGGTCTCACGCTGGAGCGCACGCTGGTATTCCCCAGCGGGCTGGCGATTCTGATTGCTATTTTCACCGAGCTGAACATTCAGTGCATGACCCTTGCGGGCGGTGCGCTGCGGGAAGGTCTGGTCTACGGCATGCTGCATCTGGCGGTGGATCAGGATATTCGCAACCATACGCTGCGCAATGTTCAGCGTCGGTTCATGGTGGATATCGAACAGGCGCACCGGGTGGCGAATCTTGCGGTGAGTTTTCTCGATCAGGTTGAAGATGAGTGGCATCTTGAGCCCATCAGCCGCGAACTGTTGTTAAGCGCCTGTCAGCTGCATGAGATAGGTCTGAGCGTAGATTTTAAGCAAGCCCCGCAGCATGCCGCCTACATGGTTCGCAACCTCGATCTGCCCGGCTTTACCCCCGCGCAAAAGACACTGCTGGCGACGCTGGTTTTAAACCAAACTAACCCCGTTGACCTCTCTTCGCTCCACCAGCAAAATGCGGTGCCGCCGCGCGTGGCGGAACATCTTTGTCGTCTGCTACGTCTGGCGATTATCTTTGCAAGTCGCCGTCGGGATGATTTGCTTCCAGCCATTACAATGAATGTGGCAGGTGAAAAGCTCGAGCTGACGATGCCAGAAAAGTGGCTGGATAATCACCCGCTGGCATCAGAAATGATCGAGCAGGAATGTCAGTGGCAGAGCTATGTGCACTGGGTGCTGGACGTTCAGTAATCCGCTATTCGCCCGGTGGCGCTATGCCTGCCGGGCCTTCAACACTAGCGACCTTTGGCTTTCTCCATCATCGCCCGAATATTAGCGATACTGGCCTGGCCTTTGTGCATTCGTTCCTCAGCGGTAATCACTTTTCGCTCCTGCTCCCACATGATGTCGTCCTGCGGCAACTCCAGCAGGAAACGGCTCGGCTCCGGACGCACCGTTTCGCCATACTGACGGCGCTCTTTGCAGAGGGTAAACGTCAGCTCTTTCTGCGCACGCGTAATGCCAACGTAGGCCAGACGGCGCTCCTCATCGACGTTCTCTTCTTCGATGCTGCTCTGATGTGGCAGTAAGCCCTCTTCCATGCCCACCAGGTAAACGTACGGGAACTCAAGTCCCTTGGACGCATGGAGCGTCATCAGCTGCACCTGATCCGCTTCCTCCTCGCTTTCACCGCGCTCCATCATATCCCGCAGCGTAAAACGCGTAACGACCTGAGTCAGAGTCATCGGCTCATCGATATCCGATCCTTCCAGCATCTCGGTCATCCAGCTAAAGAGCTGATTGACGTTTTTCATCCGCATTTCTGCCGCTTTCGGGCTGGCGGAGGTCTCATACAGCCAGGACTCATAGTCAATGCCGCGGATCAAATCGCGTACTGCGGAAATGGGCTCACGCTCACTCAGCTGTTGGATCTCGCCCAACCAGTGGGTAAAGCGCGTCAGCGATTCATAGCCACGTCCAGCTAGCGTCTGGCTCAGCCCCATATCGAAGCTGGCGGTAAATAAGCTTTTGTTGCGGGTCATCGCCCACTCGCCGAGTTTTTGCAATGTTGCCGGGCCAATCTCGCGCTTCGGCGTGTTCACGATGCGTAAAAAGGCGCTGTCATCATTTGGATTGGTCAGCACCCGCAGGTAGGCGAGCAGATCTTTGATTTCAGGGCGTGAGAAGAACGACGTCCCGCCAGAAATTTTGTATGGGATACGGTTCTGCATCAGCATCTTTTCAAAGACCCGCGACTGATGATTGCCGCGATAGAGAATGGCGTAATCTTTGTAATGAGTTTTATTAATAAAGTGATGCGCGATCAGCTCGCCAGCCACGCGCTCGGCTTCATGATCTTCGTTATTGGCGCTTAATACCTTCAGTTCGCTGCCGTAGCCCAGCTCGGAGAAGAGGCGTTTTTCGAAGACGTGCGGGTTATTGGCGATCAGGATGTTTGCCGCTTTCAGAATACGCCCCGATGAGCGGTAATTTTGCTCCAGCTTGATGACCTGCAGAGCCGGGAAATCCTTGCTCAAGAGCACCAGATTTTGCGGACGAGCGCCGCGCCAGGAGTAGATTGATTGATCGTCGTCGCCCACCACGGTAAAACGTGCCCGCTGTCCTACCAGCAATTTCACCAGCTCGTACTGACTGGTGTTGGTGTCCTGGTATTCATCCACCAGCAGATAGCGGATCTTGTTCTGCCAGCGCTCGCGCACCTCTTCATTACGTTGCAGCAACAGCGTCGGCAGCAGGATCAGGTCGTCAAAATCCAGCACATTGCAGGCCTTGAGGTGATCGTGGTACAGGCTGTAGCAGTGGGCGAAGATCCGATCCCGCTCGCCTTTGGCACTCACCGCTGCCTGGGCGGGATCCATCAGATCGTTCTTCCAGTTAGAGATCGTCGAGATCAGCTGCTGCAGCACCACTTTGTCGTCTTCAATCAGCCCTTCTGTGAGTTCCTTGAGCAGCGCAACCTGATCGGTGTCGTCAAACAGAGAAAAGTTCGATTTCATTCCCAGGGCGGCGTATTCGCGCTTAATGATATCCAGGCCCAGTGTATGGAAGGTGGAGATCATCAGGCCACGTGCCTCTTTACGTCCCAGCGTTTGCCCGACGCGCTCTTTCATCTCACGCGCGGCTTTGTTGGTAAAGGTCACCGCCGCGATATGGCGAGCCTGATAGCCACAACCACGGATCAGGTGGGCGATTTTATTGGTAATCACGCGGGTTTTGCCGGAACCAGCCCCTGCCAGCACCAGGCATGGTCCAGTAACAAATTCGACCGCTTGTTGTTGTCCAGGGTTTAAACGCATAGGAATATTGCTCAATCTTCGAACGGGGTGGGGATTGTAGCAGAAAGCCGGGCGCAGATTTACCGGCTAATGATAAAGTGAAGAAAAGCGATAAACCCCGAGAGCAGAACCATGAAAAAGACCGCAGCGGCCCTGCACATTCTGGTAAAAGAAGAGAAGCTGGCACAGGAGATCCTTGCCAAGCTTGAACGCGGCATCAGCTTCGATCATCTGGCCAAACGCTACTCCCGCTGTCCGACCGGGCGCAACGGCGGCGATCTGGGGGAGTTTAAGCAGGGGATGATGGTTAAGCCATTTGATGAGGCCGTCTTTAGTTGTCCACTGTCAAAACCCTACGGACCGGTGAAAACCAAATTCGGTTACCACATCATCAAGGTGCTATTTCGACGATAAGCCATGCTAAAATCGCCAGCCATATTTCCCGCTTTGAAGGCGCACATCATGGCAAAAACAGCAGCAGCACTGCATATCCTTGTTAAAGAAGAAAAACTGGCTCTGGAACTTCTGGAGCAGATTAAGAACGGCGGTGACTTCGAGAAGCTGGCGAAGAAACACTCCACCTGCCCGTCCGGTAAAAAAGGCGGCCACTTAGGTGAATTCCGTCAGGGCCAGATGGTTCCGGCGTTCGATAAAGTCGTGTTCTCTTGCCCGGTGCTGGAGCCAACTGGCCCACTGCACACCCAGTTCGGATACCACATCATCAAAGTGTTGTATCGTAACTAATATAAAAAACCCGGTGGCGCTAGCGCCTACCGGGTTTTTCATGTTGTAGGTCGAGTAAGCGAAGCGCCACCCGACGACTTTTATTAGCCTGCTACCGCGATACGTTTCATATCGGTCATGTAGCCACGCAGTTTATGACCTACGCTCTCGATCGCATGGCTGCGAATCGCTTCGTTTACGTCACGCAGCTGGGCGTTGTCTACTGCGCCATCTGCAACAGCTTTACCGAGATCGCCTGCCTGCAGGGTAGTCATGAACTCTGTCAGCAGCGGTACGCAAGCGTAAGAGAACAGATAGTTACCGTACTCCGCGGTATCAGAGATAACCACGTTCATTTCATACAGACGCTTACGGGCGATGGTGTTCGCAATCAGCGGCAGCTCGTGCAGTGATTCGTAGTAAGCGGACTCTTCGATAATGCCGGAATCAACCATGGTTTCGAATGCCAGCTCAACGCCTGCTTTCACCATGGCAATCATCAGAACGCCTTTATCAAAGTATTCCTGCTCACTGATTTTGCCGTCAAACTGTGCAGCGGTTTCGAACGCGGTTTTACCGGTCTCTTCACGCCAGGTCAGCAGGTTTTTGTCGTCATTGGCCCAGTCAGCCATCATGCCGGAAGAGAACTCGCCGGAGATGATGTCGTCCATGTGTTTCTGGAACAGCGGCGCCATAATCTCTTTCAGCTGTTCGGACAGCGCATAAGCACGCAGTTTCGCCGGATTAGACAGACGATCCATCATCAGGGTGATACCGCCCTGCTTCAGCGCTTCGGTGATGGTTTCCCAGCCGAACTGAATCAGTTTTTCTGCGTAAGTCGGGTCGGTGCCTTCTTCCACCAGCTTGTCGAAGCACAGCAGAGAGCCCGCCTGCAGCATACCGCACAGAATAGTTTGCTCGCCCATCAGGTCAGATTTCACTTCTGCCACGAAGGAGGATTCCAGCACGCCCGCACGGTGTCCACCGGTTGCAGCTGCCCAGGCTTTCGCAATCGCCATGCCTTCGCCTTTTGGATCGTTTTCCGGGTGAACCGCGATCAGCGTCGGAACACCGAAACCACGTTTGTACTCTTCACGGACTTCGGTACCCGGGCACTTCGGCGCCACCATGACGACGGTGATGTCTTTACGGATCTGCTCGCCCACTTCAACAATGTTGAAACCGTGGGAATAACCCAGGGCGGCGCCGTCTTTCATCAGCGGCTGTACGGAACGCACAACGTCGGAGTGCTGTTTGTCCGGCGTCAGGTTAACCACCAGGTCCGCCTGCGGGATCAGCTCTTCGTAGGTACCGACTTTGAAACCGTTTTCGGTCGCTTTGCGCCATGAAGCGCGCTTCTCAGCAATCGCTTCTTTACGCAAGGCGTAAGAGATATCCAGACCGGAGTCACGCATGTTAAGGCCCTGGTTCAGGCCCTGTGCGCCACAGCCAACGATGACCACTTTTTTACCCTGAAGGTAGCTTGCGCCATCAGCAAATTCATCGCGCGCCATGAAGCGGCATTTGCCCAGTTGCGCCAGCTGCTGACGCAGGTTCAGTGTGTTGAAGTAGTTAGCCATGGTGATACCTCGTGATGTTGTACTGTCTTATTGTTCGGTTCGCTTATGCGAGAATGAACTTACTATATGACAGGAAATTTATTGCGGAAATTGATATATTCACAACGTCACGTTGCAATTTCTGCAACGTAAAATCGTGGGGTGTCAGCGGTGGATTTACGCGATCTGAAAATGTTCCTGCATCTGGCGGATAGCCGCCATTTTGGCCGCAGCGCGCGGGCGATGCACGTCAGCCCCTCCACGCTCTCCCGACAGATTCAGCGCCTGGAAGAGGACCTCGGTCAGCCGCTATTTGTGCGCGACAACCGCACGGTCACGCTCACTGAAGCAGGGGAAGAGCTACGCATTTTTGCCCAGCAAACGCTATTGCAGTATCAGCAGCTGCGCCACACTATCGATCAGCAGGGCCCGTCGCTCTCTGGCGAACTGCATATCTTTTGCTCGGTGACGGCGGCATATAGCCATCTGCCGCCGATCCTCGACCGCTTTCGCGCCGAACATCCCTCGGTAGAAATTAAACTCACCACCGGCGATGCCGCCGACGCGATGGAAAAAGTGGTGACCAACGAAGCCGACCTGGCGATTGCCGGCAAGCCGGAAACCCTGCCGGGCGCGGTGGCGTTCTCGATGCTGGAGAATCTGGCGGTGGTCTTGATCGCCCCGGCGCTGCCGTGCCCGGTGCGTAATCAGGTGTCGGTCGACGAACCTGACTGGTCAACGGTGCCCTTTATCATGGCCGATCAGGGTCCGGTGCGTCGTCGCATCGAACTGTGGTTTCGCCGTCACAAGATCAGCAATCCATCGATTTATGCCACGGTGGGCGGGCATGAGGCGATGGTGTCGATGGTGGCGCTCGGCTGCGGCGTGGCGCTGCTGCCGGAAATCGTGCTGGAAAACAGCCCGGAGCCGGTGCGCAACAGGGTGATGATTTTAGAGCGTAGCGATGAAAAAACGCCGTTTGAGCTTGGTGTCTGCGCACAAAAAAAGCGGCTACATGAGCCGCTCATTGATGCGTTCTGGAAATTGTTACCTAATCACTAACCCGCAAGGAAGAACCTGAACGCCGGGTTGTGCGTCTCATCGTGACAGTCATAGCCCAGCTCGTTGAGCCGCGTTTCGAAATCTGGCTCGTGCTCGCCCAGTTCGAATGCCGCCAGCACGCGACCGAAGTCAGTGCCGTGGCTGCGGTAGTGGAACAGGGAGATATTCCAGTGCGTACCCAGGGTATGCAGGAATTTCAGCAACGCGCCGGGGGATTCCGGGAACTCGAAGCTGAACAGACGTTCCTGTAACGGCTTCGACGGACGCCCGCCAACCATATAGCGCACGTGCAGCTTCGCCATTTCGTCGTCAGACAGATCCACCACGCTGTAGCCGCCTTCGTGCAGCAGGGAGAGGATCTCCTTGCGCTCTTCCAGCCCGCGACTCAGACGCACGCCGACAAAAATGCAGGCGTCTTTGGCATCAGCAAAGCGATAGTTAAATTCCGTTACCGAACGGCCACCCAGCAGCTGGCAGAACTTCAGGAAGCTGCCTTTTTCTTCCGGGATGGTCACGGCCAGTAGCGCTTCACGTTGTTCACCCAACTCGCAGCGTTCAGAGACGTAACGCAGGCCGTGGAAGTTAACGTTGGCACCCGACAGAACGTGCGCCAGACGTTCACCGCGAATGTTGTGCTGAGCGATGTATTTTTTCATCCCTGCCAGCGCCAGCGCGCCCGATGGCTCCGCCACCGCACGCACATCTTCGAACAGGTCTTTCATCGCCGCGCAGATTGCATCGCTGTCGACGGTAATGATGTCGTCGAGATACTCCCGGCAAACGCGGAAGGTTTCATCCCCGATGCGCTTCACCGCCACGCCTTCGGCAAACAAACCCACACGCGGCAGATCCACCGGATGTCCGGCGTCCAGCGCCGCCTTCAGGCAGGCGGAATCTTCTGCTTCCACAGCAATGACTTTGATTTGCGGCATCAGCTGTTTGATCAGCACCGCGACGCCTGCCGCCAGACCGCCACCGCCGACCGGCACAAACACGCGATCGAGATGGGCGTCCTGCTGCAGCAGCTCCAGTGCCAGGGTACCCTGTCCGGCGATCACCATCGGATGGTCGAACGGCGGTACCCAGGTGAAGCCCTGCTGCTGCGACAGTTCAATCGCTTTGGCTTTCGCTTCGTCAAAGTTGGCGCCGTGCAGTAAGACTTCGCCACCAAAACCACGTACCGCATCCACTTTGATATCGGCAGTCGCTACCGGCATAACGATCAAGGCTTTTAGCCCCAGACGCGCGGCAGAGAAAGCGACGCCCTGAGCATGGTTGCCCGCAGACGCTGTAATCACACCACGCGCTTTTTGCTCTTCAGTCAGCCCAGCCATCATTGCGTAGGCACCGCGCAGCTTGAAGCTGTGCACCGGCTGCCTGTCTTCGCGTTTCACCAGGATAACGTTATCCAGTCGCGAGGACAGCTTCTCCATCGTTTGCAACGGTGTAACCTGTACCGCTTCATAGACCGGTGCACGCAGCACCGCCCGGAGATATTCCGCCCCTTCAGGGGCGGCGGATAAGGGTTGGGATTCGGCCATCATTAGCCCCCAAGTTTGGATTTATCACGTACAGCGCCTTTATCTGCACTGGTGGCGAGGGTCGCGTAAGCGCGCAGGGCGAAGGAAACTTCACGCTGCCGATCTTTCGGCGTCCAGGCTTGATCCCCGCGCGCTTCCTGCGCTTCACGACGGGCTGCCAGCTCCCGATCGCTCAGCTGCAGCTGAATGCCGCGATTCGGAATATCAATGGCAATCAGGTCACCATCTTCAATCAGCGCAATGTTACCGCCGCTGGCCGCTTCCGGTGAAGCGTGACCAATGGAAAGTCCCGATGTCCCGCCAGAGAAACGACCATCGGTGATCAGAGCGCAGGCTTTGCCCAGACCCATCGATTTGAGGAAGGTGGTCGGGTAGAGCATCTCCTGCATCCCCGGTCCGCCTTTCGGCCCTTCATAACGGATCACCACCACATCTCCGGCGACCACTTTACCGCCGAGAATGGCTTCTACCGCATCGTCCTGGCTTTCATAGACTTTTGCCGGACCGGTAAATTTGAGGATGCTGTCATCCACACCTGCGGTTTTTACGATACAGCCATTTTCGGCCACGTTGCCGTACAGCACCGCCAGGCCACCATCTTTGCTGTAAGCATGTTCCAGCGAGCGGATGCAGCCTTCAGCGCGATCGTCATCAAGGGTATCCCAACGACAATCCTGCGAGAACGCCTGGGTAGTACGAATACCCGCCGGGCCGGCGCGGAACATGCTTTTCACAGCTTCGTCTTTGGTTAGCATGACGTCGTACTGATCCAATGTTTGCGGCAACGTCAGGCCAAGAATGTTTTTCACCTCACGGTTCAACAGTCCAGCGCGATCCAGCTCGCCCAGGATCCCCAGCACGCCACCAGCACGGTGAACATCTTCCATGTGGTATTTAGGGGTGCTTGGCGCGACCTTACACAGCTGCGGCACTTTGCGGGACAGCTGATCGATGTCGGTCATGGTGAAATCAATTTCGGCTTCCTGCGCAGCAGCCAACAGGTGCAGAACGGTGTTAGTGGAACCGCCCATGGCGATATCCAGCGTCATGGCGTTTTCAAACGCCGCTTTGTTGGCGATATTGCGCGGCAGTGCGCTGACATCATCCTGCTCATAGTAGCGTTTGGTCAGTTCAACGATGCGCTTACCGGCACTGAGGAACAGCGCTTTACGATCGGCGTGCGTGGCCAGCAGTGAACCATTCGCCGGCTGGGATAAGCCCAGCGCTTCGGTCAGACAGTTCATCGAGTTGGCGGTGAACATACCGGAACAAGAGCCGCAGGTCGGGCACGCAGAACGCTCAACCTGTTCGCTCTGTTCGTCGGACACTTTCGGGTCGGCGCCCTGAATCATCGCGTCAACCAGGTCGAGCTTGATGATTTTATCGGAAAGCTTGGTCTTACCCGCTTCCATTGGGCCACCGGAGACGAAGATCACCGGAATGTTCAGACGCAGGGAGGCCATCAGCATCCCCGGGGTGATTTTGTCGCAGTTGGAGATACAGACCATCGCATCGGCGCAGTGGGCGTTAACCATGTACTCCACCGAGTCGGCAATCAGCTCGCGCGACGGCAGTGAATAAAGCATGCCCCCGTGCCCCATCGCGATCCCGTCATCCACGGCGATGGTATTAAACTCTTTTGCCACGCCGCCAGAAGCTTCAATCTGTTCGGCAACCAGCTTCCCGAGATCGCGAAGGTGAACGTGACCCGGTACGAATTGGGTAAAAGAGTTGACCACGGCAATGATCGGCTTACCGAAGTCGGCGTCGGTCATCCCGGTGGCGCGCCACAGCGCGCGGGCACCCGCCATATTGCGGCCATGAGTGGTGGTGGCGGAACGGTACTTAGGCATGCGTTATTTACTCCCGTCTATCTGGTAAATGGGACGGTGCGTGCCGTCCCATATTTAAGCGTATTAGTTAACCTGATCCAACCAACCCCATTTATCTTCGGTTTCACCGGTGAAGAGGCCAAAGAAAGCGTCCTGAATACGTTTGGTGACCGGACCACGGCGGCCTTCACCGACCTGAATACCGTCAACGCTGCGTACCGGGGTGATCTCTGCCGCGGTGCCCGACATGAAGACTTCATCTGCAAGATACAGCGATTCGCGGGAAAGCACCTGCTCACGCACTTCGATCCCCAGATCCTGCGCCAGCTTGATGATAGCGTCACGGGTGATGCCCGGCAGAGCAGATGAGGTGAACGGCGGAGTGAACAGAATGCCGTCTTTCACCTCGAAGAGGTTCTCGCCCGCACCTTCGGAGATGTAGCCGTTCACATCCAGCGCGATCCCTTCCTGGTAGCCGTGACGGCGCGCTTCGCTGCCAACCAGCAGAGAAGAGAGGTAGTTACCGCCCGCTTTTGCGGCGGTCGGGATGGTGTTTGGTGCCACGCGGTTCCAGGAGGAGACCATGGCATCGATCCCTTGCTCCAGCGCTTCTGCACCCAGGTATGCCCCCCACGGGAACGCTGCGATGATCACATCGGTGGTGTAACCTGCTGGCGGGTTGACGCCCATACCGACATCCCCCACGAACACCAGTGGACGAATATAGGCGCTGGTCAGGCTGTTTTTACGAATGACGGCGCGGCAGGCCTCCATCAGCTCGTCAACGCTCTGAGAAACCGGGAAGCGATAAATTTTGGCTGAGTCACGCAGACGCTGCATGTGTTCGCGGTGGCGGAACACCACTGGACCTTTGTGAGAATCGTAGCAACGGATACCTTCAAACACAGAAGTACCGTAGTGCAGGGCGTGGGACATCACGTGGACTTTAGCGTCCTCCCAGCGGATCATCTCACCATTGGACCAAATGAAATCAGCTTTTTTCGTCGTCATTTCTCTTCCTTTTGCGCTCAGGCGCGGATTTGTTGTGTTTGTGATGAGGCTGCACGCTGCTGGATCTCAACCCGGGCGACGTCGACCAATTTGCTCAACTGGCTAAACAGTAAGTCGACGGGGCGCTGGCTGGCAACGGTCAATTCAATATTTATGTTCTGGGCATCGGTGGCGGTTTCCATATTCATCGAACAAATCTGGAATCCACGATGGCGTACCACGCGCAATACACGTTCTAACGTTTCCGGGTTGAAGCGAGCCAGCACGGCGACCTGATGATGCATCATGATAATTTCTCCAGCATTTGTGAGTTACTGGCGCCGGGCGGCACCAACGGCCAGACATTCTCAAGCTCGTCGATTGAGACATGAAGCAGGTAAGGCCCCTTGCTTGACAGCATTTCATCAAGTGCCGCTTCAACCTGGTCTTTACGGGTGATGTGCTGGCCAGGGATACCGAAAGCGCTGGCCAGAACGAGAAAATCGGGGTTATCGGTGAGGGTGGTTTCGCTGTAACGCTCCTCAAAAAAGAGCTGCTGCCACTGGCGCACCATGCCTAAACGCTGGTTATCCAGCAGCACGATTTTCACCGGTAACTGCTTGCGCTTGATGGTGCCCAGCTCCTGCACGTTCATCATAAATGAACCATCACCGGAGACGCAGATCACCGTATCGTTCGGGCGTGCTACCTGGGCACCCACGGCGGCAGGCAGACCGAAGCCCATCGTGCCTAACCCGCTTGAGGTGATGAAGTTTTCCGGGCGCGTGTAGGTCATGTGCTGAGCCGACCACATCTGATGCTGGCCTACGTCGGTGGTCACCACGCTGTCTGCAGGTTTGCGATCAGACAGCTGCTTCAGCAGCAGCGGCGCATAGATGGCTTCGCCCGGATGATCGTAGCGCCAGGCATGCTCACCGCGCATCTCAGCGGCGTGCTGACGCCACGCGTCAATCGCTAAAGGCTGCTGTAAGGCTGGCAACAGCGCATTGAGGTCGCCCTGCAACGCCACATGGGTCTGGCGCAGTTTGTTCATTTCTGCCGGGTCGATATCCATATGAATGACTTTTGCATTCGGCGCGAAGGTATTCAACTTGCCGGTTACGCGGTCATCAAAGCGCGCACCCACGGCGATTAACAGATCGCACTCCTGCACGGCGAGGTTTGCCGCTTTCGTACCATGCATCCCCAGCATCCCGAGGTAGTACGGATAGTCGGCATCAACCGCGCCCAGCCCTTTCAAGGTACAAGTCGCAGGCATTTGGGTTGTGGCGATAAACTCGCGCAGGGCGGGAACCGCCTGTGCCATACCGACGCCACCGCCAACGTAGAGAACAGGTTTTTTCGCCTGTACCAGCATCTGACTGGCTTCGTCGACCTCAGCGAACGGGAAAGTGCCGTCGCTCTCGACAGTAGAGAAGTGTGGCTCCAGATCGCCCACAGCAATCTGAACGTCTTTAGGAATATCGATCAGAACCGGACCTGGACGGCCTGAGTTTGCCACCTCAAAGGCTTCCGCCATGACGCGCGGGAGCTCTTCGAGAGATTGCACGAGGAAACTGTGTTTAGTACAAGCCAGTGACAAACCGAGAACGTCCACTTCCTGAAATGCGTCAGTACCAATAAGAGGGGAGGCTACCTGGCCGGTGATGGCCACAACAGGAACGGAATCAAGCAGCGCATCAGCCAGGCCGGTGATCAGATTGGTTGCGCCCGGGCCGGAGGTCGCCATACAGACGCCGGTTTTACCCGTTGCGCGTGCATAACCAATGGCCGCCATAGCCGCACCCTGCTCATGTCGGCACAACAGATGTTCCACGCCGCCGTCATACAATGCATCATAAATCGGCATAATTGCGCCACCCGGGTAACCGAAGATTGTCTCGACACCCTGCGCTCGCAACGCATGTACTACCCACTGTGCGCCATTCATAGTTAGTTCCCCGTCGTAAATCGGTAGAAACAGAATTTTATGCTATCGGCCATCATCTGCTCCTCAGTTATATTTTAAGGTCATAAAAAAACCCCCGGACCTTTCGGTGCGGGGGTCTTAGTTCGTTAAGGCTTGATTTCTAAGCCTTTCCTCGTCCAAGTGCAGCCCCGCACGGTGGGATAATAATCACCACCACGCTAATCACGACCAGGCTAATCACTCGTAGAAGGGCTGTCATTTTCAGTTCTTTTGGCTTCTTGTTCGAAGGAATACCTAAAGAGTTACCACAGATAGCGCTTCAGATACAATATTTTTTTATAATCCACTTCGTTATTACGTGAATAGTTTAGATAAAAATCATTGTTTTTTATAACAAAAACAGAAAATGAATTATTTTCATTTTTTAATGCGCTCGACAGCCAGAAGCCATGCTTATCACAAAATGCGAGCAGGTATCCAGGATGATGAAAAGCTTACAGTTTTGGCAAAGTTATTCGGAATGGTGTACGTAATACCGCAATTCGCAGGTAAAAATAGCTGTCTGCCGATGACATAGTAAGTCTTCAAGGAGGATGTTTATGTCATTGTCGGTTATCTATACCCGCGCTGCGTTAGGCGTAGAAGCGCCACTTATTTCGGTCGAAGTCCATCTCAGTAATGGTCTGCCAGGGCTAACGCTGGTCGGGCTACCGGAAACGACGGTCAAAGAGGCCAGGGATCGCGTGCGCAGCGCCATTATCAACAGCGGTTACACCTTCCCGGCAAAAAAGATCACCATTAATTTGGCCCCGGCTGATTTGCCCAAAGAAGGTGGTCGATATGATTTACCTATCGCCATTGCGCTTCTCGCTGCTTCTGAGCAACTCTCTTCCTCCCTATTAAGTCGTTACGAGTTTGTAGGTGAACTCGCGCTTACAGGCGCATTAAGAGGGGTTCCCGGAGCAATATCCGGTGCTATGGCGGCTATACGCGCCGGGAGAGAGATTATTGTCGCCACAGATAACGCTGCAGAAGTCAGTCTGATTGAAGAAAAAGGCTGTCTGGTGGCCGAACACCTCCAGGAAGTGTGCGCCTTTCTTGAAGGTCGCCATGAATTAGCAGCGCCAGCAGGGGAGCCGTGTCTCGCAGAAAACGACATTCACGATATCAGTGACATCATCGGTCAGGAACAGGGAAAACGAGCGCTGGAGATCACTGCCGCTGGGGCCCATAACCTGCTGCTCATTGGGCCACCGGGCACGGGAAAAACCATGCTAGCGAGTCGGCTCAATGGGCTACTGCCGCCGCTCAGCAACCATGAAGCACTGGAAAGTGCGGCTATCGTTAGCCTGGTGAATGCCACGTCACTGCATAAGCAGTGGCGCCGACGCCCTTTCCGCGCCCCGCACCATAGCGCCTCGCTGATGGCAATGGTCGGTGGGGGGTCCATCCCCGGGCCGGGAGAGATCTCGCTGGCGCATAATGGCATCCTCTTTCTCGATGAATTGCCCGAGTTTGAACGGCGCGTGCTTGATGCTTTGCGTGAACCGATTGAATCCGGTCAGATCAATATCTCCCGGACGCGGGCCAAGATAAGCTATCCCGCCCGCTTTCAGCTTATTGCCGCCATGAATCCAAGCCCCACGGGACACTATCAAGGCAATCATAACCGCTGTACGCCCGAACAGACGCTACGCTATCTTGGGCGTTTATCGGGCCCTTTCCTCGATCGCTTTGATTTGTCGCTTGAGATCCCGCTTCCGCCACCGGGATTGCTGAGTCAGACGCACAAAACGGGAGAAACCAGCAAAACCGTGCGCACCCGAGTTATCGCCGCACAGGACCGGCAGCTGGCGCGGCAACATAAACGCAACGCCCTTCTGGATAACGCCGAGATCCGCGAGTTTTGTCAGCTGATACCTGAGGATGCGCTATGGCTGGAGCAGACGTTTACGCGGTTCGGCCTGTCGGTACGCGCCTGGCAACGCTTGCTGAAGGTAGCGCGCACCATTGCCGATCTGGAGGAGAGTGAAATGATTGAACGCAGACATTTGCAGGAGGCACTAAGCTACCGCGCAATTGATCGTCTGTTGTTGCATCTGCAAAAAATGCTGGCATGAAAAAAGGGGCCGTAGCCCCTTCTTCTTAATCGTCTGAATCAGTGTAGTCTTCCGCGCCTTCCATCTGTGGTTTTCCACCAGACAGAGTATGGAAGCGTTTTGGACGCTTAATTCGCGCCATATACTTGATCCACACGCGCTCCGCTTCCGTTACCGGCTCACGCTCACCGCGGCAAACGGCAACAAACAGTTTTTCGTCTTCGGTAATGGGTTCACGTTTTCCCAAATCCAGCTCATTGAAGGCATAACCCTGGCGTTCAAGCAGTTGAGCTTCTTTGATGGTGAAATCACCATGGCGAGAAAATCCGCGTGGATAATTTTTGTTGTCGAAAAAACGATTAGTTGTCGTAAAGCTTTCCGCCATCCTACACGCTCCTATATCTTTGGCCGAGCTATTTATGGCGCGGAGTATTAGTTACGCTTGACAGAGTGTAAAACAAAACATTTAAATCATAACGACAAATTATTTTGCGGAGAAAACCGTGGATACGGAATTGCTAAAAACTTTTCTCGAAGTGAGCAGGACTCGTCACTTTGGGCGCGCCGCAGAAGCGCTATATCTGACGCAGTCGGCTGTCAGCTTTCGTATTCGGCAGCTTGAAAACCAGCTAGGCGTGAATCTTTTCACTCGTCATCGCAACAATATTCGCTTAACGCCAGCGGGTGAAAAGCTCCTGCCTTATGCAGAAACGTTAATGAGCACCTGGCAGGCCGCGCGTAAAGAGGTCGCTCATACCTCCAAGCATAATGAGTTCTCGATCGGGGCCAGCGCCTCGCTATGGGAGTGCATGCTTAGTCCCTGGCTGAGCCGCTTATATCGCTCTCATGGGCAGCTACAGTTTGAAGCGCGTATTGCACAGCGACAATCGCTGGTTAAACAGCTGCATGAAAGACAGTTGGATCTGCTGATTACCACTGAAGCACCAAAAATGGATGAATTTAGCAGCCAGATCCTCGGGCAATTCACACTGGCGCTGTATGCCGCTGCACCCGCAGCCATGAAAGCCGATCTGAATTATCTCCGACTGGAGTGGGGACCCGATTTTCAACCACACGAGGCCGGACTGATTGCCCATGATGATGTTCCTGTGCTGACTACCAGTTCTGCTGAGATCGCGTGTCAGCAGCTCGCGTCGTTAAAAGGTTGCACCTGGTTACCGCAGCGGTGGGCCAGTAGTAAACCTGGGTTACACACAGTGACGGATTCAGCCACGCTCCAGAGGCCGCTCTATGCCATCTGGCTTCAGAACAGTGACAAGCAAGGACAGATTAAAGATCTATTAAAAATTAACGTGATGGATTGAGTAGAAAGGTTGCAGGGACGCAACTTACAGACCTGAAGGGATGTTGCCAGCACTTTATTACAGGCAAAAAAAATCCTTTGCCGAAGCAAAGGATCCTTTATATGGCAGGGGCGGAGAGACTCGAACTCGCGACACCCGGTTTTGGAGACCGGTGCTCTACCAACTGAGCTACGCCCCTAAATTTTCTTACTATTAAGCCTGCTAATATAGCAGGCTTAATATCTTAATAAGTGGCGGAACGGACGGGACTCGAACCCGCGACCCCCTGCGTGACAGGCAGGTATTCTAACCGACTGAACTACCGCTCCACCGAAGACTTCTGTAACCACCGGTTTATTACCCCGGTTTACTACTTAATTTGATGCCTGGCAGTTCCCTACTCTCGCATGGGGAGACCCCACACTACCATCGGCGCTACGGCGTTTCACTTCTGAGTTCGGCATGGGGTCAGGTGGGACCACCGCGCTACAGCCGCCAGGCAAA
>NZ_JAMGZK010000031.1 GCF_025564065.1 Silvania hatchlandensis
GGTGGTACAGCACAAAAGTGGGGGTGATCGACCTGAAAAGAAAGTCGATCACCATGGGTAAAGGATGTTAAAAAGTGTTCACCCTGTCCCCGAACATCTGTCTACCATGTCCCCGGACCGTACACCCTGAATGGAGAGGGGGCCGACCGTGCCAATTTTTTTGTGGGGATTCCTCAACCCTTGAGGGAGAGGAGCCATCCATTTAAATCCTCACGCCAGAGCGTCACTGACCCCCGCCGCCCTCTGCAACCATCCCTGCAATAACTTCCCGTCCTGCGTCATCTCCCCGTCCTGACGCACGCACAGATAATAATCCCGCCCATCATCAATCGGCAGATCGAAAATCTTCACCAGCTCGCCGCTCTCCAGATAGGGCGCGATCAGCGGCTCGCGCATTAAGGCGCACCCCAGCCCCGCCTGCACGCCTGCCAGGGTGAGCAGCCCGTCTTCGAACATCGGTCCGCTGCGACGCGGCGGACGTTTCACCCCCTGCTGGATAAACCACTGTTGCCAGGTGACGCGCTCCTCATCGTGCAACAGCGGCATTTGCAGTAGCTGCTCGGGAGTATCGATATGCCCGTGCAGGCGCAGAAACGCCCGGCTGCATACCGGCACCATCTGCCCGGAGATCAGCTTTTCGCTCTGGTAGCCCGCCCACTGCCCGTTGCCGAAGCGGATCGACATGTCAGAGGCGTCGCTCAGGTAGTTGCGGTGGTTAGCGTAGACCACGTTGATTTCGGTTTGCGGGTTGGCGCGCATAAAGGTGGGCAGACGCGGGATAAACCAACCCATGCCAAACAGCGGGATCAGGCTGATGGTCACCTGGCGGGTTTGCACCTGCTCCACCAGGTGTTCCGTAGCCTGGCGCAGGACGTTAAACGCCGCACGGATCGAGCGATAATAGTCCCGCCCCTGCGGGCTGAGGATCAGTCTGCGCCCCTGGCGTTCGGTCAGCGGCAGTTGCAGATATTCTTCGAGCACTTTTAGCTGGTGGCTGACCGCTGAGGGCGAGATCTGCAGCTCCTGGGCCGCAAGCGTCACGCTGCCCAGCCGGGCAATCGCCTCGAAGGCGCGTACCGCCCGCAGCGGCGGATCGTTCGCCAGACGGCTTTCAGCAAACCCTGACAAGCCCGGTGATTGTTCTGTTTTTTTCATATGTTGATCTATTCAGGATAGTCAGATTAATCAGTGATTTATGATTTTGTTATAAATCATGCAGATAAAACAAGCTCCAGATGTCATAAGAAAGAATATATGCGTATTTCACAATCTAATTCAATTATTAGATGTTACCCGCTGAAAGAGCAATTTGTCGGGTAACAACGTTGGACACACTCATACAACAACTGATCAACGGCGTAATGCTGGGCAGCATCTACGCGCTGATCGCGCTGGGCTATACCATGGTGTATGGCATTTTGCGCATTATTAACTTTGCCCATGGCGATATTTTAATGGTCGGCGCGCTGACCACCCTCTCATCGCTGAACCTGATCAACAGCCATTTCCCCGCCATGCCGCAGCTGCTGCAGCTCGGTTTTGCGCTGGTGATTGCGATGGCGGTCTGCGCCCTGCTGGCGATGGCCGTTGAACGCTTTGCCTACCGTCGCCTGCGCAACGCCCCGCGCCTGGCGCCGCTGATCTCCGGGATTGGCGTGTCGGTGCTGCTGCAAACCGTGGCGATGATTATCTGGTCGCGCAACCCGCTGATGTTCCCGCAGATCCTGCCGATGGACCCGATTGCGGTTACTGCCGGTAGCGACGCGCATCCTCCGGCGCTCATCACCGTCACCGGCATCGTCACCGTGGCGCTGGCGCTGTCGGTGATGATCGGCCTGTGGCTGCTGGTGGAGTACACCCGCCTTGGACGCGGCATGCGCGCAGTGGCCGAAAACCCGCGCGTCGCCACTCTGATGGGCGTTAACCCGAATGCAATCATCACCCTCACCTTCGCCATTGGCGGCATCTTCGCGGCGCTTGCCGGGGTGATGATGGCCAGCAACTACGGCAATGCCAGCTTCTCGATGGGCTTTCTGCCCGGAATTAAAGCCTTTACTGCCGCGGTGCTCGGCGGCATAGGCAACATTCGCGGGGCGATGATTGGCGGGATCTTACTCGGCATTATCGAAGCGCTGGGTGCAGGCTATCTGGGCGAGCTGACTCACGGCGTCTTCGGCAGCAACTATCAGGATGTATTCGCCTTTATCGTGCTGATTCTGGTGCTGGTATTCCGTCCGGCGGGCCTGCTGGGCGAGCGCGTTGCGCACAGGGCATAAGGGAAAATCATGACTGCAATTGAACTCAAAACCCCGGCGGTCAGCCGTAAATTCTGGTCCGGCATGACGCTGTTGGTACTGGCGCTGGTGCTGGCCCCGGTTGTGGCGACCCAACTGGGCGGCAACTACTGGGTGCGGGTGATCGACTTCGCCCTGCTCTACATCATGCTCGCGCTGGGGCTGAACATTGTGGTGGGCTACACCGGCCTGCTGGATATGGGCTTTATCGCCTTTTATGCCGTCGGTGCCTATCTGGCAGCGCTGCTGGCCTCACCACATCTGCTGGAGGTGTTCCCGATCCTCAGCGTCTGGTTCCCGGACGGGCTACACACCTCGTATCTGCTGATCATCCCCATAGCGGCGCTGGTCGCGGCAGTGTGCGGCATTCTGCTCGGTGCCCCCACGCTGAAACTGCGCGGCGACTACCTGGCGATTGTGACCCTCGGTTTCGGGGAGATCATCCGCATCCTGATGCGCAACCTCGACCGCCCGGTGAACATCACCAACGGCGCAAAGGGTATCTCCGGGGTCGATACCCTCAACCTGTTCGGCCTCAAGTTTAGCGGCGTTTACCACTGGTTTGGCGTCAAAGTCCCGGCGCTGTGGCTGTGGTACTACCTGCTGATGCTGATGATTGTGGCGATCATTTTTGTCTGCCTGCGCCTGCAGCACTCGCGCATTGGTCGGGCGTGGCACGCCATTCGTGAAGACGAAGACGTGGCACGGGCGATGGGCATCAACGTGCGTAACTTTAAGCTGCTGGCCTTTGCGATGGGCGCCTCCTTTGGCGGCATCGCCGGGGCGCTGTTTGGTGCCTTCCAGGGCTTTGTCTCGCCGGAATCCTTCACCCTGCAGGAGTCGATTGCGGTGCTGGCGATGGTGGTGCTCGGCGGGATGGGTCATATCCCGGGGGTGATCCTTGGTGCGGTTCTGTTGACCGCTCTGCCGGAACTGCTGCGCAGCCAGGCGGCGCCGGTGCAGCAGGCGCTGTTCGGCACGGTGCTGGTCGACCCGGAAATTCTGCGTCAGCTGTTCTACGGCCTGGCGTTGGTGCTGGTGATGCTGGTTCGCCCGTCGGGCATCTGGCCGGTACGCCACAAGGAGGTGAAAGCATGAGCCTGTTAACCGTGCGCAATATGTCCAAACGCTTTGGCGGCCTGACGGCGGTTGATAACGTCTCGCTGTCGATTAACCCCGGCGAGATCTACGGCCTAATCGGCCCCAACGGTGCGGGAAAAACCACCTGTTTTAACCTGATTACCGGCCTGTATCCGGCGGACAGCGGCGAATTTGCGATTGCCGATCGGCCTTACTCGCCAAAGCAGATCGAGAAAGTGACGGCGGCAGGCATCGCCCGCACATTCCAGAACGTGCGGCTGTTTAATGAGATGTCGGTACTGGAAAACGTAATGGTCGGACGCCACGTGCGTACCCGTAACGGGCTGTGGGCGGCGCTGACCCGGCATAAACGTGCCCGCGCTGAAGAAGTCGACACCCGGGAACAGGCCTGGCACTGGCTGGAGTACACCGGGATCGCCAAGTTTGCCCACTATCGCGCCTGCGATCTGGCTTACGGCCATCAGCGTCGGCTGGAGATTGCCCGCGCGCTGGCGACCGATCCGCTGCTGCTGGCGCTGGATGAGCCCGCGGCCGGGATGAACGCCGCCGAGAAAGTGGCCCTGGGCGAGCTGCTGACCCGCATGCGCGACGACGGCAAAACCCTGCTGATGATTGAGCACGACGTCAAGCTGGTGATGGGCATCTGCGATCGCCTGACGGTGCTGGACTACGGCAAAACCCTGGCCTGCGGCACGCCGGATAGCGTGCGGCGCGACCCGGCGGTGATCGCCGCCTGGCTTGGAGGCAACAAGCATGTCTGAATTACTGAAGGTTGAACGGCTGGATGTGCACTACGGCGGCATCCAGGCAGTGCGCGGCGTCTCTTTCACTCTGCACGAGGGCGAACAGGCGACGCTGATTGGCGCTAACGGCGCGGGCAAAAGCTCCACCGTGCGGGCCATCACCGGGCTGGAGCGCTTTGGCGGCAATATCGAATTTAACGGCCAGCCGGTGCGCAAGCGTAAAGCCGAAGCGCTGCTGCGCGACGGTCTGGTGATGGTGCCGGAGGGCCGGGGGATCTTCGCCCGTATGACGGTGCTGGAGAATTTACAAATGGGGGCCTGGCTTCGGCGTGACACTGTCACCGTGAAGCAGGAGATGGCGGAGATTTTTGACCGTTTTCCGCGCCTCGGCGAGCGTCAGCACCAGCTTGCCGGGCTGCTCTCCGGCGGCGAACAGCAGATGCTGGCGCTGAACCGCGCCCTGCTCAGCCGCCCGCGCCTGCTGATCCTTGACGAACCGTCGATGGGGCTGGCACCCAAAATGGTTGAGAACATTTTTGCAACGATCGCCGGGCTGCGCGAGCGCGGCGTGGCCCTGCTGCTGATCGAACAAAACGCCCGGCTGGCGCTGGACGTCACCGACAAAGCCTGGGTAATGGACAGCGGCAGCATCGTCCATCACGGCGAGTCGAAAGCGCTGCTTGCCGATGATCAGATCGCACAGATTTATTTGGGCGAAATGCCCGTTTAACACACCACCAACATCAGGGAATAACAATGAAAACAGCAAAAATCAGTGCGCTCAGCGCCGCCATTCTGCTCGGAAGTTTTGCCGCACCGGGTGCCTGGGCTGCCGACAGCGAAACCGTGGTTATCGGTCTGGCCGGACCACTGACCGGGCCGTCTGCCCGTATCGGTAAAGATCTGGAGAACGGTGCCCAGCTGGCGATTGACGACATCAATAAACAGCATCCGACCATCGGCGGCAAAGCGGTGACCTTTAAGTTGCAGTCGGAAGATGACCAGTCGGATCCGCGCACCGCAGTGGCCGTAGCCCAGCGTCTGGTCGACAGCAATGTGGCAGGCGTGGTCGGCCACTGGAACACCGGCACCAGCATCCCGGCGGCGCGCGTCTATCACGACGCAGGTATCGCTCAGGTCGCCCCGGTGGCAACCGGTCACGGCTACACCAAACAGGGTTTTGACACCAGCTTCCGCGTGATGGGCCATGACGATGACGGCGGCCAGTTTGCCGGGGAATACGCGGTCAAGACCCTGAAAGCAACGCGCATCGCGGTGATCGACGACCGTACCGCCTTCGGCCAGGGGCTGGCGGATGAATTTATTAAATCGCTGGAAGCTCAGGGCGTGAAAATTGTCGACCGGCAGTACGTGGACGACAAAACCGTCGACTTTAGCGCCGTGCTGACCGCCATCCGCAGTAAAAAAGCGGATCTGATCTTCTTCGGCGGCGTGGACAGCCAGGCGGCACCGCTGGCGCGACGCATCAAACAGCTGGGGATGGACGCCACCCTGATGGGCGCAGGCGGCTTTGTCAGCCAGACCTTCCTGCAGCTGGCGCAGAAAGAAGGTGACGGCGTCGTGGCGCTGGAGCCGGGCCTGCCGGTGGATCAGATGCCGGGCGGAAAAGCCTTCGAGCAGGCGTATCAGTCCCGCTATCACACTCATATCGAACTGCACGCCCCATTCGCCTATGACGCCACCCGCGTGCTGGTTGCGGCGATGGAAAAAGCCGACTCGGTCGATCCGGCGAAATACCTGCCTGCCCTGCGCGCCATCAGCTATTCCGGCGTCACCGGACAGATTGCGTTCGATAAAGAGGGCAATCTGAAAGCACCATCCTTTACCGTTTACAAAGTGGTCGAGGGCAAATGGCAGCCGCAAACCGTGCTCGGCGGCGCACAACCGAAGTAACGTAGTGAGGCAATGTGATGAGTGATAATAACGAGCTGGGCATTCTCGCCCGCCGCAAAATTGAAGCAGAAATTATTAAGCCAATTTATGAAATCCTGGTGCGCGAGATTGGGAAAACCCGCGCCCAGGCGGTCATTGGCGAAGCCATTGAACAGGCGGCAATCGATGCCGGACAGCATTTTGCCCGCCAGGAGCCGAACGGCGCGGACGTGAAGAGCTTTATCGCCCTGCAGTATCTGTGGGAGAAGGATAACGCCCTCGACGTCAAAGTGATCGACGCTGACGACCAGCAGTACAACTACAACGTCACCCGCTGCCGCTACGCCGAGATGTATCACGAGATGGGGCTGGGCGAGATCGGCCACCTGCTCTCCTGCGCTCGCGACGAGAAGTTTATCGTCGGCTACGCCCCGGACGTGGAGCTGACGCGCACCACCACCATCATGCAGGGTGGCGCATGCTGCGACTTCCGCTACCGTAGCATCAAGGACAAAGCATGATTCGTGTTAACGCAGCGCGGCTATGGTCGACGCTGGAGATGATGGCGCAGATCGGAGGCACCCCCGCCGGGGGTGTTACCCGTCTGGCGCTGAGCGACGAAGATCGGATTGCCCGCAACCTGCTGCGCGACTGGGCGCAGGAGGCCGGTTTCAACTGCGACGTCGACAGCATGGGCAATATGTTTATCCGCCGCGCCGGAAAAAACCCCTCGCTGGCCCCGGTGATCACCGGCTCGCACGTGGATTCTCAGCCGCTCGGCGGTAATTACGACGGGATCTACGGCGTGATGGCCGGGCTGGAGCTGCTGCGCACGCTGAACGACAATCAGCTTGAAACCGAGCGCGATATCGTGCTGATAAACTGGACCAACGAAGAAGGCGCGCGCTTTGCCCCGGCGATGCTGGCTTCCGGGGTCTGGACCGGGCAGTTCACTGAGGAATATGCCCACGCGCGGGCCGACCGGGACGGCATCACCGTCGGCGAGGCGCTGGACGCGATCGGCTATCGCGGGGAGCATCCTGCCCACGCCTTCCCGATTCACGCCTGCTATGAGCTGCATATCGAACAGGGGCCGATTCTGGAAGATGACGCCATTGATATCGGGCTGGTACGCGCGGCGATGGGCCAGCGCTGGTTTACGATCACCCTGGACGGCTTTGCGGCGCACGCGGGCACCACCCCCATGCACAGCCGCCGCGACGCACTTACTGCATTTGCCGAACTGGCGCTGAAGGTAGAAGCCATTGGCTATCAGCACGTGCCCGACGGTCGGGCGACCATCGGTATGGCGAACGTTACGCCGAATTCCCGCAACGTGGTCCCCTCCCGGGTGGTCTGCAGCGTAGAGTTCCGCCATCCGCAAATCGAGGCGCTGGACGCGATGGAAGCCGCGCTGTATCAGGCGGCGAAGCATATTGCGGCGCGCGGGGTGAATGCCGACGTCGAGCGGATCTTCGATTACGCGCCCATTGCTTTTGATGCCGCCTGCCTGGCACGCAGCGAAGAAGCGGTGGCGGCACTGGGCTACTCGGCCATACCGATGGTTTCCGGCGCCGGGCACGATACCTGTTACGTGAGCAAAATCGCCCCAGCCAGCATGATCTTTATTCCGTGCGAGAAAGGCATCAGCCACAACGAAGCAGAACGTATCCTCCCGGAATGGTCCGAGAAAGGGGCGAACGTGTTGTTGCACAGTGTGTTGAGTGCTGCGCAGGAGAAATAGAGACCGCCTTCCCGCAGAGAGCAACGGCCTGATGAGGTGGATGCTCTCTTCACGGTTGGTCCGCGCCGGTGATCCGCACAAGGTGTACCGTCAGCCATAGCAGCTCATTACCGCCCAGCGTGATGTCCAGTTGCGACTTAACATAGTCGCGGATCAATAATGAACAGCGGTAGACGTGCGGAAACTCTTTAATTATCTGCACCAGCAGAAAACGGTCACGGGAGGTATCCAGCTCCCCTTCCTGCAAACGTTGCAGAAAGAACTGCATATGAATGAGAAAGCGCGAATAGTTGATGGATTCGGTGTCGATCTCCCGTTTGAAGTGGTACTGCACGAGGTTAAAAATATCCTTGAGCATTTTCACCGACTGCATGGTCTGCGCCACATCATCGCCCTGCGTCTGGCCGTTCACCAGATGAAAAGCTATATTACCGGCCTCTTCGTCGGGCAGGTGCAGTCCATACTCGTGGTTGATTGCCGCGACCGCCTCACTGGCAACACGATATTGCTGAGGATAAAACCGTCTGACTTCGGACAGCAGACGGTTCTGGATGGCAATACCTTTGTTACAGCGCTCGATAGCAAACACCAGGTGATCGGCCAGCGTCAGGAAGATCTGCTCCCGAACCTTGTTACTCAGTTGAGCATTGGCCCTGGAGATGATCATTGCCGCCATTTCAATCACCTCATCGGGAATGGAGGACAACGCCTCCAGATACCCGTTACGGTTTGAGTGTTCCTGAACCACAAACAGTTTTTCGATTTTTTCTGGCGCAATGTCATCGCCAGGTCGGCTGCTGAAGCCGATTCCTTTCCCCATGACGATAACCTCGCGGTTATCGTCATCACAGGTAAGTACCAGACTGTTGTTAAGCACCTTCTGCACAATCATGGCTGAGCGTCGTCCTCAGAATTGCCGTTTTTCGCGATAACGTCTTTATACCACCAGAAGCTGCGCTTGCGGATCCTGCTCAGTGCTTTCAGGTCATCTTCGCCGCGATCGACATAGATAAACCCGTAGCGCTTGGCATAACCCTGATGGGTACTGACCACATCAATGGCTGCCCACGGGCAGTAGCCCATCAGATCCACGCCATCTGAAATCGCCAGTTGCATCTGTCGGATATGCGCCTCCAGGAAGGCAATCCGGTAGTCATCGTTAATGGTTCCGTCCTGTTCGAGTTTATCCGGCGCGCCCATCCCGTTTTCAGTGATCAGAATCGGTAGACCGTACCGCTCGCAGACTTTGCGCAGTGTCAGGCGCAACCCGACCGGGTCCACCACCCATCCGTAGGGCGTTTTGCCTACCCACGGGTTTTCTGCCGGACGGTAAACACCTGCTTCCCCGAGCATGATTTGCTGATCGCCTGCGCGGGGTGACACATCATTTCCGTCGCCACGGCTGGCGGCAATGGTCGCCGTTGAGTAGTAGTTGATGGCGACAAAGTCCGGTTTGCCCTGCTGTAAAATCCCGGCGTCACCCGGCAACATCGCCGGTGCAATCCCCCGATCCTGCAAATAGGCCCAGGCCAGCGCGTTATAACGTCCGTGTACCGCCACATCAAGAAAACTCCAGCAGCGCAGCGTTTCCCAGTTATGGGCCGCGATCGCATCCTCCGGTTTACAGGTTTCGGCATACATGGATGTGGTGTTGATCGCCGGGCCAATCTTCAGCCCTTTAAACGCGTCATGGCATAACGCGAACACCTTTGCCTGCGCCAGCATCATATGGTGATTTTGCTGATACAGCGCCTTCTTATCTGGCAGCTCGCGGTCCGGCGGAACGCCAATCGCACCCGGGTGCAAAATCATGGTGTTCTGCTCATTGATCGTCAGCCACAGCGGCACCTTGTCGCCAAATTCGCTCAGTAACAGACGCGCGTAGCGAACGAATGCCTCAACGGTATCGCGGTTCAGCCAGCCGCCTTTCTGCTCCAGCGCCCAGGGCAAATCAAAATGATAGAGCGTGACAATCGGGGTAATTCCCTGCCTGCACAGGGCATCAATTAACCGACGATAAAAATCCAGCCCGGCAGGATTAACCTCACCGTCCCCGTCGGGGATCACCCGTGACCAGGCCACCGAAAAACGGTACGCCTTCAGCCCCATTTCGGCCATCAGCGCGACGTCCTCTTCGAAGCGGTGATAGTGGTCACTGGCGACGCGAAAATCAGCCGTGCCTTCGGGATGCGACAGCATATCCACCACGGACGGGCCTTTCCCGTCCTCGTTCCATGCACCTTCTACCTGATAGGCCGAGGTCGATGCCCCCCAAAGGAAGTCCGCAGGGAACGCTGCGCGGTGTTGATAATTCATGCTGCACTCCCACGGGTTGATTGCACCATCAGCTCTTCGCCAAAGGTTACCGATGCGGCAGGCGTAATACGCAGCGTTGCGTCTTCCTCACCGTTTACCACCACAATCGGGGTAATGAGATCGTATCCGGCACGTTCTATGGCCGCGATATCAAACTGAATCAGGGTTTCACCGGCCTTCACGTTGTCGCCCACTTTTAGCGAGGAGGTGAAGTGCTTGCCATTGAGGTTCACCGTATCAATACCGATATGGATAAGCAGTTCAGTGCCCATTTCATCCTGCAACCCAACCGCATGACAGGACGGCAGGAACATCATTACCTTGCCATCAAATGGCGCTTTGAGGATCCCTTCCTGAGGGCGTATCGCAATTCCCTGGCCCAGCAGCCCGCCAGAGAAGACATCGTCGTTAACCTCGGATAACGCGACAACGTCACCTTTAAGTGGACTGACAATCACACTATCACCCTGCGCGCTCTCAATAACAGATGCGTCCGACCCTGTGCTCTCTTCCACAACATCTTCGAATGCAAACATCCAGGCCAGCGTAAACGTCACGATAATGGCGATCGCGCAGGTTACCAGCGCATGAACGATATTCATTGGGTTTTCGCCGATAAACGCCGGGAGTGCAGCCAGCCCAGGGGAGACAAACGCATAGCGTACCAGCCCACTTAATCCGGCATACATCCCGGCACAGCCACCGCCGATCATCGCCGCAATCAACACGCGACGGAATTTCAGCATAACCCCGTAGAGGGCCGGTTCGGTGATCCCCAACAGCGCGGTGAACCCGGACGAAGAGGCCAACTGGCGCAGGTTACTGTTTTTCGTTTTCATGGCGACACATAACGTTGCCGCGCCCATCGCGATGTTTGAAGCCAGCATGCCCGGTCCATTGATCATCTCGAAACCGTTTTTGCTCAGTTGTCCGGTGGCAATAGGCGTCATCGCCCAGGCCGTACCGGTGACGATCAGGAACGGCTGCAGCGTACCCATCAGCATAGGAATTAGCCAGCTTGCGTGGCGGTCAATAGACGCTGCGCCTGCTGCGACCAGGTCATTTAGCAGAATACCTGCCGGGCCAACGACCACCAGCGCAAGCGGCGCAGTAATCAGCAGGATAAGCATTGGCTTAATAAAGAACTTAATGATCGACGGGGACACTTTTTCCGCAAAACGCTCTACCCACGACATCAGCCAGACCGTCAAGATAATGGGCAGCACCGAACCGGCGTAGTCGGAGAGCAGAACATTAATGCCCATAAAATCGACCGGTTTGCCTGCCGCCATCATCTGACCAAGGCCTGGATGCAGCAGGACGCCCGCAATGGTCATTGCCAGAATCGGGTTACATTCGAATTTCATCGCTGCGCCATAGGCCAACAGCACCGGCAGGAAGAAGAAGGCCGCATCGGCAATGACGTTCAGCAGTTGATACGTTGGGCTGGTCGCGCTAATCAGCCCCGTCAATTTCAGGATCGCCAGCAACGCTTTGATCATCCCCGCACCGGTTATAGCAGGAATAACAGGGGTAAAGGTGGTCGAAATGACGCTGATTACGCTGGCTAAAACCCCCTTACGCTTGCCATCTTTGGCCGCTTCGCTACGGGCTTGTTGCTCGGGTAAGGCTTTATTGAGCAGACGAAATACCTGCTGCACTTCATTGCCGATAACAATCTGGAACTGGCCGCCTTTCTCCACCACGCTGATCACGCCCGGAATGGCACTTACCGCGTCGTCTTGCACTTTGGCACGGTCGCTGAACTCCATCCGCAACCGGGTGGCGCAGTGGGTTAGTGTGCGAATGTTCTTCGCGCCTCCCACGTGCAGGAGGATTTTTTCTGCTATTTCATTGTAGTTCATGGTGTTTCCCTGGTGTTGAAGCAAAAAAAAAGACCAAAACAGAGACGCTCCCCTTAACGGGAGAGCATTTCTATTTTGGTCTTGCCTGCTTTCGCAGTAGCATGCCGTAATAAAAATGGGCAATTTCAGCGGATTATCTGGACTTCATTTCTGTTGTTCAATCTCCACTTGTTAAAAATGTGATCTACATTGAGTTAATTCTTATCTGCTGCTTTCGCCAGGCTGAACCAAATCCCACTGGCAAGAATCAGTAACATTACGCCTGCGCTGCCCAGAGCCACGCTATGGGACGTGGTAAACGCCGCTCTTGCCGCCTGAATAATCGCCTCAGCCACCGAGGGGGAAAGATCCTGCGCCACCTTGACCGCCTCTCCAATCGACGAGGCCGCTTTTTCTGCAAGTGCGGCATCCAGCCCTGACGGTAAAACAATGGTTGCCGAAAAACTGCGCGTTAGCAGCAAACCAAAGATAGCGATCCCAAGTCCTGCCCCAAGCTCGTAAGACATGGTTTCAATCGCCCCGGCGGCAGCCGCTTTTTCTTTTGGTGCCGCCGCCATAATGGCCGCCGTTGACGCCAGTAAAGCACTGGCCGCACTAAAACCAAGCAGCACCATCAACGCCCACGCGGTGTATTGTTGGGTGCTGAAATCAAGCTGCGATAAACCGAGGAAGCTGACAGCGCTCAGCCCCATCCCACCCGTAGCCACAATGCGTAACCCCAGCCGTCCTACCAGCACACCGGCAATCGGGCCGCTAAAGCCGCTGGCGACCATCACCGGCAGCATAAACATCCCCGCCTCGAACGGTGTAAAGCCGTGAACGAACTGCAGTTCCTGCGCCATCAACAGCTCAAAGCCCACCAGCGCGATCATCGCCGTCATCGCCATTACCACGCCGCTCAGGATAATGGGGTGGCAGAACAGGCGCATATCGATCATCGGGGTTTTCGCGCCCAGCTGAATCCGCACAAAAGTCAGGAGCAGCACTGCCCCGGTGAGTAAGGTCATCGCCACCAGCCACGGAGACATTGTCCCTTTCAGCGCGGTTTTGGCGCTGAAGACCAGCAGTAAAATCGCCACGATCAACATCAGCGCATGGTTGATATTCAGCGGTTGCTCTTGCCGTCCTTGCTGCGCAGGCACAAAGCGGGCCGCCAGGGTGATCACCAGAATCACAATCGGCACGTTGATTAAAAACACCGATCCCCAGTAGAAATGCTCCAGCAGCAGACCCCCCATCAACGGGCCAAACGCGGCGCCACCGGACCCAACCGCCGCCCACACGCCAAGGGCAATATTACGGTGTCTCGCTTCGACGAACAGCGTGCGAATACCCGCCAGCGTCGCCGGGATGATCATTGCCGCCCCAATGGCGAGCGTGGCCCTCGCCGCAATCAACCAGCCTGCCGTTGGCGCAAAAGCCGCCGCCAGCGACGACAGGCCAAACAAAATACTGCCCAGCATGAGCAACCGTTTAAATCCGATCCGGTCCCCCAGGGCACCCATCGGCAGCACCATACCCGCCATTACCAGCGAATAAATATCGATGATCCACAGTAATTCGTTACCGCTTGCGCCTAACGTCATGCTCAATGTCGGCGCGGCGACGTGCAGCACCGTGGCGTCGATCGCCACCGGGATATACACCAGCACGATAATCACTAATGCTAACCACTGACGAAACATAAAATCCCTTCTGTTACAAAACCTGGACACATGTCCAGAATGCGATCCTACGGAAAGTTGAACGCATGTCCAGCTTTTTGTTACACTCGTTGACCCCGGGTTGAGAGTGATAAAAATGAGCTATCTGAGCAAGGAACAACGGCGAGAAGCGATCCTGCAGGCTGCGATGCGCGTGGCGTTGAGTGAAGGATTTACCAACATGACCGTCAGACGCATCGCCAGTGAAGCGCAAGTGGCAGCAGGCCAGGTGCATCACCACTTTGCCTCTGCCGGGGAGCTGAAATCGCAGGCCTTTGTCCGGCTGATCCGCGCCCTGCTGGATGCAGAAGTGGTGGCTGAAAACGCCAGCTGGCGCGAGCGTCTACACGCCATGCTCGGCAGCGATGACGGCAGCTTTGAGCCCTACGTCCGCCTGTGGCGAGAAGCTCAACTGTTAGCGACCCGCGATGCCGAGATAAAAAGCGCCTACGTGCTGACCATGGAAATGTGGCATCAGGAAACGGTGGCAATTATTCGCGCCGGAGCTGCAGCGCAGGCATTTACCCTGAAAGATCGCGCCGAAAATATCGCCTGGCGTTTAATTGGATTGGTCTGCGGACTGGACGGTTTTTACGTACTAAATATTCCAGACATGGACGATACCGCGTTTAATCAGCACCTTGACACTTTAATTGGCCTCGAATTGTATTAACCCTTATTGGTTATAAAGAGATAACTGTTACGATTAGTAACACATTAAGCGTACCCACATCTCCCTTCTAAACTCAGGGGTTCGCTTTTTTATCTATCCTTTCAGAAGCATCCGAAACACATCCTATAATCTCTCATCAGAAGATCATGCATCTGCCTGATTGTATTTCTCTTTCTGCCATTTACGGATAAGCAAGAGGGTAATATGTCACAACATGAGAAGAATAATCATTATCTTTTAAAAGAGTGGAAGCCGGAAAATAAAGCGTTTTGGGAAAATAAAGGCAAGCATATTGCGCGACGAAATTTAGTGATCTCCGTGGCCTGCCTGCTGCTGGCATTTTGCGTATGGATGTTATTTAGTGCAGTTGCGGTGAATCTGAATAAAGTGGGATTTAATTTCACGACCGATCAGCTGTTTATGTTAACCGCCCTGCCGTCGCTCTCCGGTGCCATATTACGCGTTCCCTGGTCCTTTATGGTGCCGATATTTGGCGGTCGCTACTGGACGGTGATCAGCACCGTTATTCTGATTATCCCCTGCGTGTGGCTGGGCATCGCGGTGCAGAACACCGCCACGCCATACACGGTCTTTATCATCATCGCCCTGCTGTGCGGTTTTGCCGGGGCCAACTTCGCCTCCAGCATGGGCAATATCAGCTTCTTCTTCCCGAAAGCCAGACAAGGCAGCGCGCTGGGGATCAACGGCGGGCTGGGTAATCTGGGCGTCAGCGTGATGCAGATGGTGGCCCCGGTGGTGATCTTCCTGCCGATATTCACCTTCCTCGGCGTGCACGGAGTGCCACAGGAAGATGGCTCGACCCTGTCGCTGGCAAACGCAGCCTGGGTCTGGGCCCCGCTGCTGCTGCTGGCAACCCTTGCCGCCTTTTTCGGCATGAACGATATCGCCAGCGCCAAAGCGACTATCGCCAGCCAACTGCCGGTGCTGAAACGCCTGCATCTGTGGCTGCTGAGCCTGCTTTATCTGGCAACCTTCGGCTCGTTTATCGGCTTTTCTGCCGGGTTTGCGATGCTGTCGAAAACCCAGTTCCCGGATGTCAACATCCTGCATCTCGCCTTCTTTGGCCCGCTGCTCGGCGCGCTGGCACGATCCGCCGGAGGGGTTATTTCCGATAAGCTCGGCGGCGTGCGCGTCACACTTATCAACTTCGTCTTTATGGCGGTCTTCACCGCCCTGCTGTTCCTCACCCTGCCGGGCTCCGGCTCCGGCAACTTTACCGCGTTCTTCCTGGTGTTTATGGGGCTGTTCCTCACCGCCGGGCTGGGCAGCGGATCGACCTTCCAGATGATTGCGGTCATCTTCCGGCAAATCACCGTCTACAGAGTGAAACTGCACGGCGGCAGCGACGAGCAGGCGCAGAAAGAGGCCGTCTCGGATACCGCCGCGGCGCTGGGCTTTATCTCAGCGATTGGCGCCGTCGGCGGGTTCTTCATCCCCAAAGCCTTCGGGACCTCGCTGGCGATGACCGGCTCGCCAGTGGGTGCAATGAAAGTCTTCCTGGTGTTCTACATCGCCTGCGTGTTTATCACCTGGCTGGTGTATGGCCGCCGTCAAAAACACGTCAAACCATAACGATGTTATTCACTTTTTTGTGAGCAGTGTAACCGCGGGGGCAGGCGTCGCCCCGTCAGGAGATACGTCATGAGTAAACTGTTGGATCGTTTCCGCTATTTTAAACAAAAAGGCGACACCTTCGCCGACGGGCACGGCCAGGTGATGCACAGTAATCGCGACTGGGAGGACAGCTATCGTCAACGCTGGCAGTTCGATAAAATTGTGCGATCCACCCACGGGGTAAACTGTACCGGCTCCTGTAGCTGGAAAATTTACGTCAAGAATGGTCTGGTGACGTGGGAAACGCAGCAGACCGACTATCCCCGCACCCGCCCCGACCTGCCGAATCACGAACCGCGCGGCTGCCCGCGTGGGGCAAGCTACTCCTGGTATCTGTACAGCGCCAACCGCCTGAAGTACCCGCTGGCGCGTAAAAAGCTGATTGAGCTGTGGCGCGAGGCGCTGGGCCAGCACAGCGATCCGGTTAACGCCTGGAACGCGATCATGAGCGACCCGCAAAAGACCCTCAGCTACAAGCAGGCCCGCGGACACGGCGGGTTTATCCGCTCCAGTTGGAAAGAGCTGAACCAGCTGATCGCCGCCGCCAACGTCTGGACGATTAAACACTACGGCCCGGATCGCGTGGCGGGCTTCTCACCGATCCCGGCAATGTCGATGGTCTCTTACGCCGCCGGAACGCGCTATCTCTCCCTGCTCGGCGGCACCTGCCTGAGCTTCTACGACTGGTACTGTGACCTGCCGCCCGCCTCGCCGATGACCTGGGGTGAACAGACTGACGTCCCGGAATCCGCCGACTGGTACAACTCCAGCTATATCATTGCCTGGGGCTCAAACGTGCCGCAGACCCGCACCCCGGATGCCCACTTCTTTACCGAAGTCCGTTACAAAGGCACCAAAACCATCGCCATTACCCCCGACTTCTCGGAAGTTGCCAAACTCAGCGACCAGTGGCTGGCCCCGAAACAAGGCACCGACAGCGCTCTGGCCATGGCCATGGGCCATGTGATCCTCAAAGAGTTCCACCTCGATAACCCGAGCGACTACTTCCTCAACTACTGCCGCCGCTACACGGACATGCCGATGCTGGTGATGCTGGACGCGCGCGAGGACGGTAGCCTTGTCCCCGGCCGGATGTTGCGCGCCTCTGACCTCGCCGACGGGCTGGGCGAAGGCAATAATCCGGAGTGGAAAACGGTCGCCTTCAATAGCGCGGGCGATCTGGTGGTGCCCAACGGCTCTATCGGCTTCCGCTGGGGCGAAAAAGGCAAATGGAACCTGGAAGCGCTGGCGGCGGGCCAGGAGACCGACCTGACCCTGTCCCTGCTGGGTACCCACAGCGAGGTGGCCAACGTCGCCTTCCCGTACTTTGGCGGTAACGAGAATCCGCATTTTCGCAGCGTGAAACAGGACCCGGTGCTTGTCCGCAAGGTGCCGGCCAAAACCCTCACCCTGGTTGATGGCAGCCAGATGCGGGTGGCCAGCGTGTATGACCTGGTGCTGGCGAACTACGGCCTTGACCGCGGGCTGGACGACGTGAACGCGGCAAAAGAGTACGCCGAGGTCAAAGCCTACACTCCAGCCTGGGGGGAGCAAATCACCGGCGTCCCGCGTCGTCATATCGAGCAGATTGCCCGCGAGTTCGCCGACACCGCCCATAAGACACATGGCCGGTCGATGATTATCCTCGGGGCCGGGGTAAACCACTGGTATCACATGGACATGAACTACCGGGGGATGATCAACATGCTGGTGTTCTGCGGCTGCGTCGGTAAGAGCGGCGGCGGCTGGTCGCACTATGTCGGCCAGGAGAAGCTGCGGCCGCAAACCGGCTGGCTGCCGCTGGCCTTCGCCCTGGACTGGAACCGCCCGCCGCGCCAGATGAACAGCACTTCGTATTTCTACAACCATGCCAGCCAGTGGCGTTATGAAAAACTCACCTCCCAGGAACTGCTCTCCCCGCTGGCAGACGCGTCGAAGTTCACCGGGCACCTGATTGACTTTAACGTCCGCGCCGAGCGCATGGGCTGGCTTCCGTCCGCCCCGCAGCTGAACCTCAATCCGCTGCACATCAAAGCGCAGGCAGAAGCGGTCGGGATGTCCCCCCAGGAGTACACCGCCCAGGCGCTGAAGTCCGGCGATATCCGCATGGCCTGCGAGCAGCCCGACAGCGGCAAAAACCACCCGCGCAACCTGTTCGTCTGGCGCTCTAACCTGCTGGGCTCCTCCGGCAAAGGTCACGAGTACATGCTCAAGTACCTGTTGGGCACCGAAAGCGGCATTCAGGGTGAGGATCTGGGCTCGACCGATGACGTTAAGCCCGAAGAGGTGGAGTGGCAAACCGCCGCCATCGAGGGCAAGCTGGATCTGCTGGTGACCCTCGATTTCCGCATGTCCAGCACCTGCCTGTTCTCGGACATCGTGCTGCCGACCGCCACCTGGTACGAAAAAGACGACATGAATACCTCGGATATGCATCCGTTTATTCATCCGCTCTCTGCCGCCGTCGACCCGGCGTGGGAATCACGCAGCGACTGGGATATCTACAAAGGCCTCGCCAAAGTCTTCTCGGAGGTGTGCGTGGGCCATCTGGGTAACGAAACCGACGTGGTATTGCAACCCCTGCAGCATGACTCCCCGGCTGAGCTGTCGCAACCATTCGACATTGCCGACTGGCGCAAAGGCGAGTGCGACCTGATCCCCGGTAAAACCGCGCCCAACATCGCCGTGGTGGAGCGTAACTACCCGGAAACTTACGAACGCTTCACCGCCCTCGGCCCGCTGCTGGACAAGCTTGGCAACGGCGGCAAAGGCATCTCGTGGAATACCCAGGAGGAGGTCGATTTCCTCGGCAAGCTGAATTACGTCAAGCTCGACGGCCCGGCGAAAGGCCGTCCGTGCATTGAGACGGCGATTGACGCCTCGGAGGTGATCCTCGCCCTGGCGCCAGAAACCAACGGCCACGTGGCGGTAAAAGCCTGGGAGGCCCTCAGCGAATTTACCGGACGCGAGCACAGCCACCTGGCGCTGAACAAGGAAGACGAGAAAATTCGCTTCCGCGATATCCAGGCCCAGCCGCGCAAAATCATCTCCAGCCCGACCTGGTCCGGCATTGAGAGTGAGCATGTCTCCTACAACGCCGGATACACCAACGTCCACGAGCTGATCCCGTGGCGCACGCTGTCCGGGCGTCAGCAGCTGTATCAGGATCACCAGTGGATGCGCGCCTTCGGTGAGAGCCTGGTGGCCTATCGTCCGCCGATTGATACCCGCAGCGTAACGCACATGCGCGAGATCCCGCCGAACGGCTTCCCGGAAAAAGCACTTAACTTCCTGACGCCGCACCAGAAATGGGGCATTCACTCCACCTACAGCGAAAACCTGCTGATGCAGACCTTGTCGCGCGGGGGGCCAATTGTGTGGATCAGCGAAACCGATGCCAGAGAGTTGGGCATCGAAGATAACGACTGGATCGAGTGTTTCAACGCTAACGGGGCCTTAACCGCCCGCGCGGTGGTCAGCCAGCGCGTGCCGCCGGGAATGACCATGATGTATCACGCTCAGGAACGCATTCTGAACATTCCGGGTTCCGAAGTGACCGGACGCCGTGGCGGGATCCACAACTCGGTGACCCGCGTCTGCCCAAAACCAACGCACATGATCGGCGGCTACGCCCAGCTGGCATACAGCTTCAACTACTACGGCACGGTGGGCTCGAACCGCGACGAGTTCATCATGATCCGCAAAATGAAAAACATTAACTGGCTGGATGGCGAAGGTCGGGATCAGGTTCAGGAGGCGAAAAAATGAAAATACGCTCACAGGTTGGAATGGTACTGAATCTCGACAAATGCATCGGCTGCCACACCTGCTCGGTCACCTGTAAAAACGTCTGGACCGGGCGCGAAGGGATGGAGTACGCCTGGTTTAACAACGTCGAAACCAAGCCGGGCATCGGTTATCCGAAGAACTGGGAAGACCAGGAGCAGTGGCAAGGCGGCTGGATCCGCGGTATTTCGGGCAAGCTGACCCCGCGTCTGGGTGGCAAGCTGGGTGTGCTGTCAAAAATCTTCGCTAATCCGGTGATGCCGCAGATCGACGACTATTACGAACCTTTCACCTTCGATTATCAGGATCTGCACCGCGCCCCGGAGGGGGATCATCTGCCCACTGCCCGCCCGCGCTCGCTGATTGACGGCAAGCGGATGGATAAAATCAAATGGGGGCCGAACTGGGAAGAGCTGCTCGGCGGCGAGTTCGAGAAACGCGCCCGGGATCGTAACTTCGACAAGATGCAGAAGGAGATGTACGGCCAGTTCGAAAACACCTTCATGATGTACCTTCCGCGTCTGTGCGAACACTGCCTGAACCCAAGCTGCGTAGCGACCTGCCCGAGTGGCGCCATCTACAAGCGTGAAGAAGACGGCATTGTGCTGATCGATCAGGACAAATGCCGCGGCTGGCGTTTGTGCATCAGCGGCTGTCCGTACAAAAAAATCTACTTCAACTGGAAGAGCGGCAAATCAGAAAAATGCATCTTCTGCTATCCGCGCATTGAATCCGGCCAGCCGACGGTGTGCTCAGAAACCTGCGTCGGGCGCATTCGCTACCTCGGCGTGCTGTTGTACGACGCGGATCGCATTGAAGAAGCGGCCAGCACCGAACATGAAACCGATCTGTATGAACGCCAGTGCGACGTGTTCCTCAACCCGCACGACCCGGCGGTCATTGAAGAGGCGTTCAAACAAGGCATTCCGCAGAACGTAATCGAAGCGGCTCAGCGCTCGCCGGTCTACAAAATGGCGATGGACTGGAAGCTGGCTCTGCCGCTGCACCCGGAATACCGTACCCTGCCGATGGTATGGTACGTGCCGCCACTGTCGCCGATCCAGTCCTACGCCGACGCAGGCGGCCTGCCGCAGACCGACAGCATCCTGCCAGCGGTGGAAAGCCTGCGTATTCCGGTGCAGTACCTGGCAAACATGCTCAGTGCGGGCGATACCGGCCCGGTGCTGCGCGCCCTGAAGCGCATGATGGCAATGCGTCACTACAAACGTTCCCAGACCGTCGAGGGGGTCACTGACACCCGCGCCATTGAAGAGGTCGGCTTAAGCGTCGAGCAGGTGGAAGAGATGTACCGCTATCTCGCTATCGCCAACTACGAAGACCGCTTTGTGATCCCGACCAGCCACCGGGAGATGGCCCGCGACGCCTTCCCGGAGAAAAACGGCTGCGGCTTTACCTTCGGTGACGGCTGCCACGGCTCCGACACCAAATTCAACCTGTTCAACAGCAGTCGCATCGACGCCATTAACATTACCGAGGTGCGTGAACACGGGGAGGGAGAGTAATGCAGATCCTCAAAATTATCGCCCTGCTGATTGAGTATCCGGACGATGCGCTGTGGGAGAGTCGCGACGAGGCGATCGCCCTGGTGGCGCAGGATGCACCTATGCTGCTGCCGTTCGCGCAGCAGTACCTTAACGCCCCGCTGCTCGACCGGCAGGCATCGTGGTGCGAGGTGTTCGAGCGGGGGCGCGCCACCTCGCTGCTGCTGTTCGAACACGTTCATGCGGAATCACGGGATCGCGGCCAGGCGATGGTCGATCTGATGAACCAGTACGAGCAGGCCGGATTACAGCTCGACTGCCGTGAGTTGCCGGACCATCTGCCGCTGTATCTGGAATACTTAAGCATAATGCCCGAGGCGAAGGCGCGGGAGGGATTGCAGAATGTCGCGCCAATCCTGGCGCTGATTGGCGGGCGCTTAAAACAGCGCGAGGTGGCGCATCATCAGCTGTTCGACGCCCTGCTCACCTTTGCGGGCAGCACGCTATCCAGTGACAGTGTCACGCAGCAGGTGGCGGGTGAAAAACGTGACGACACCCGGCAGGCGCTGGATGCGGTCTGGGAAGAGGAACAGGTGAAGTTTATCGAAGATAACGCCACGGCCTGCGACAGCTCGCCGATGCAACACTATCAACGACGCTTTAGCCAGGACGTGGCACCTCAGTATGTCGACGTCAGTGCCGGAGGCCCAAAATGACACACCATCTGAACGTCTTTTTCTTCGATATTTATCCCTACATCTGCGCCGCGGTCTTTTTCCTCGGCAGTTGGCTACGCTACGACTACGGCCAGTACACCTGGCGGGCCTCTTCCAGTCAACTGCTGGACAAGCGCGGCATGAACTGGGGCTCTAACCTGTTTCACATCGGCATTCTGGGCATTTTCTTTGGTCACCTGTTCGGGATGCTGACCCCGCACTGGATGTACGCCTGGTTCCTGCCGATGGCGTTAAAACAGCAGTTGGCGATGATTGCAGGCGGTATTTGCGGCGTACTGACGCTGATTGGCGGCTCAATGTTGTTGTACCGCCGCCTGTTCAACCAGCGGGTGCGTGCAACCTCCACCACCCCCGACATCATCATCATGAGTATTTTGCTGACCCAGTGCGTTCTTGGCCTGTCGACGATCCCTTTCTCAGCGCAATATCCTGACGGCAGCGAAATGCTGAAGTTGGTCGGCTGGGCGCAGGGGATCGTCACCTTCAGCGGTGGATCGTCGGAAATGCTGAACGGGGTGGCATTTATTTTCCGCGTTCATCTGGTGCTGGGGATGACCATTTTCCTTATCTTCCCGTTTACCCGACTGGTGCACGTCTGGAGCGCACCGCTGGAGTACCTCACCCGCCGGTATCAGCTGGTACGGTCCCGGCGTTAAGTCTGGCACCTTTGCCCGGTGACGCTGCGCTTACCGGGCCCATAACACTTTGCTTCATGTATCGACAATGTTGACACGCCAAAACCTCACACTCTATGATGGATAAACAATGTATATCCATCTGGAGTGTTTTTTATGCCGCAAGTCACCGTTAAAAAATGGGGAAACAGTCCTTCTGTTCGGCTGCCCGTTGCCGTTATGCGTGAGGCCGACCTGGACGTTGACGATGTGGTGAATATCAACGTTGACGATGAAGGACGCATTATTTTGACGCCTGTCAGAAAGGACGAACCCTCGCTCGAATCACTGTTATCCGCCATCACGGATGACAATCTGCATCACGACATCTCATTTGGGGAACCGCAAGGTAAGGAGCTGCTGTAATGGACTACATTCCGGAGGCTGGCGATATCGTCTGGCTAGAGTTTGACCCGCAATCAGGACATGAACAGGCAGGACATCGTCCTGCCCTGGTTATCTCTCCCGCCACTTATAACGGGCGTACGGGCTTATTGCTCTGCTGCCCGCTAACGTCGCAAATAAAAGGCTATCCCTTCGAAGTTTCGATCGGCGGTGCCCGTCGCAATGTCGCCCTTGCCGATCAGATTAAAAGCCTCGACTGGCAGACGCGCCATGCAGTGAAAAAGGGAACGGCAACCGCCGAGGAACTGAATGCCGTGAGAATGCGGGCAAAGGTGCTAATCGGTTAACAGAAAGGGGCTATCGCCCCTCCCCACTTTATTTCCCCGCCTGCGGATGGGTATCAAACCCAGCCATCACCGCCGTCAGTTCCACCAGCGAAAAGCCGTGCTTCGCATCATCAACCCCCAGTCCGAAACGCTCCTGCATCACCTGATACAGCGCCGTCGCATCCGCCAGGTTAACTTGCTCGACGATATGCCCCTCCTGCCAGTGGGTAAAATGCAGGTTGGTGAGGGTCAGTTTGCCGCCATCCGGCAGATGACGACACATCAGCAGATGATGACGAAAATGCGACTGCGGCCAGTGCGCGGACCAGAAGTTGCCCATCACATAATCCGTTTGATACTGGGTGATCAGGTCAAAGTGATACATCGATTGCCAGTGCTGGTGATGACGACACTGCAGTACCCAGTCGTCGCCGTCGTTGATCAGCCGGTACTCCCCGTGCGGCGTGGTTTGTTCCACGTCAGCCAGCAGACGGATCGGCGCGGTGAGCGTCTGGCCGCCAAAGCCGACGTCGGCAATCCACTGTTCGCCGTTAAGTTCAACCAGCAGCAGGCGATGGGTGCGCGGCGGCATCTGCGGCGGATTGGCCAGCACCACCCGCCCCAGCAGACTGCGCACAGTAAAACCCACCTCACGCAGCACCCGTTCGAACAGACCGTTCTGCTCGAAGCAGTAGCCACCGCGTCGGGCGGTAACCAGCTTGTCGACCAGAGATTGATCGTCAAGCTGGATCTCGCGCGGCAGCACCACGTCGATATTCTCAAACGGGATGGCGCTGTTATGGTGCAAATGCAGCCCCCGCAGGGTGTCGATATCCACAGCCGTGGTCTGCTGCCAGCCGATGCGGGCGAAATACGCGGTCAAAAACGGGGTCATGGTGGGCTCCTTTTACAATTCTCCCTTGTTTATAAACTATATTTCGCATGCCACTGTGACAAAAGTGCTTTTTATCCGCGCGTGGAGCGCTGCATGATCCCGAGCGCCGTCAGCATCAGTATAAGCCCGGTCAGCAGCGTCAGCGTCGCCATCGCCATCCCCTGTCCGACAGAACCCTGCTCAAACTGCCGCCAGATAAACACCGACACCGTCTGCGTCCCCGCCGGGGCCAGCAGCAGCGAGGTCACCAGCTCCCGCGAGGCAATGGCGAACACCATTAACATCGCCGCCAGCATCGCAGGCGAAACCAGCGGCAACACGATGAAACGCAGCGCCTGTAAAGCGGATGCGCCATGCACCCGCGCGGCGGGCTCCAGATTGCCGCCAAGCTGGCGCAGGGCGCTGCCGACGTAACGTACCGGCCACGGCAGCAGCAGACAGCAGTACGACAGCAGCAAAATGGCCCAGCTGTTATACGGCGATATCGGCCAGAATGGTCGGTTCCATAGCAGGATCAGCCCCACGCCCACCACTACACCGGGCAAGGCGGCAGGCATTAGCGACAGCGCATCCAGCAGGCCACGCCCTTTTATCTTCTGCACCACCACCAGCCAGGCGGCCAGCAGCCCGAGCACCCCGGTGATACAGGCCGCCCCCAGCGCCAACGACAGGCTGGTGCCGAGTGCGGCCAGCGCATCCCCCTGCTGGCTGAACAGCGCCGCATAGTGGTTGGCCGTTAAATTCCCGAGCGTCACCCCACCGGACAAAGTACCCAGCACCCCCGACAGCGCCATCGACGCCCCGGGCAGCACCACGGCGATCCCACCGACCAGCGCCATCACCAGCACCATCGGCCAGGTAAACACCCCGGCACTGGCACCCATATTCTCGGTTGGTTTACCGGTAATGCTGGTGACGTCGTGATTGCCGGTGAGCTTTTTCTGCAGCCACCAGGCGCTCAGGGCAATCGTTACCAGCACCACCGACAGCATTGACGCCCCGGAGAGGTCAATCGGCCAGTCGGCGAGCTTTTTCTCGATATCGGTGGTCAGCATCAGCACACCCGCACGGCTGCCCAGCGCGGCTGGCACGCCGTACTCCTCAATCGCCAGCGTGAACGAGAGCAACATCCCCGCCGCCAGCGATGGCGACAACATCGGCAACGTAACATGCCAGAACGCTCTACCCGCGCTGGCACCGTGCACCTGGGCTATCCGCGCCAGACGCTGTCCGCTGGCCAGCAGGCTGCGCGATACGGCGAAATAGATCACCGGGAAAATATTCAGCGCCATCACCAGCACAATGCCGGTCTGGCTGAACAGCAGATCGTTTAGGTTAGTACCCACTAACTGCTGTAGATAGCCGTTGGTTTGCAGCACCAGCATCCACGACAGCGCGGCAATGTACGGCGGCGTGAGAAACGGGATCAAAAACAGCAAATCCCACAGGCGCGGCAGCGGCAGGTTAAACAGCCCGCGCGCCACGCCGAGGGGAAAACCAATCAGGGCGCTGACCAGCGCCACGCCGAGCCCGACCTGTAGCGTGCCGCCGAGCATGGTCGGCAGCTGCGGTTCGGACAACAGCGACTGCACACCGCTAAACGCGCCGGAGAACTGCCCGGCGCTGAACTGCGGGAACACCGCCTGCAGCACGATAAAAACGAGGGGAAACGCCACCAGAATCACCAGTAGCGCCAGCGTCATCACAGACAAAAATCTCTGATTCACAAGCTTTCCTGAAGACGGGGTTGCCCCCGCCGTGATTATAAGGTGAAGAGTGCGTTAAACCGCTTGAGGATGTCGCTACGCTCGGAGGTACCGTCACTTTTGGTCGGCAGGATTTTCAGATCGTTCAGCAGCGGGCGTTTGGCCTGCACGTCTTCACGCGCGGGCATCAGCCAGGCATCGGCGACCATCGCCTGGCCTTCTGCGGACAAGACGTAGTCGACAAAGGCTTTGGCGTCGTCAGCGTGCTGGGTGGATTTGAGGATCATCATCGGGCGCGGGGCGATCACTGTTCCGCTGGCCGGGAAGATCACCTTCAGGGATTCGCCCTGGCTGATATTGCCGTAAGAGACATAGTCCACCGCGCCGAACACTGCCGCTTTGGCTCCCTGCATCACCGGCGTGACCGCCTGCGCATTCGGGCCGCTGACCACCATGCCGTTATTTTTCAGTTCATCGAACAGTTTCCAGGCGCTGTCGCCCATGCCGTTTTGCAGTCCGATCAGCAGATCCAGCGACGCACCGGACAAGGCCGGGTCCGGGGTGGTCACTTTGCCTTTAAAGGCGTCGGTGGTCAGATCCCGCCACTCTTTCGGCTCCGGGGTGCCGCTTTTGGTATTCCAGACGATCCCCAGCGCCGAAACGCCCTGCGCGACATAGTCGGCTGATTTCAGATCAGCCGGCACCTTCGCGGCATTGGCGCTCTGGAACGGCAGCAGCCAGCCGCGATTGTGCAGATCTTCCGCCGTATCCCAGGAAGCGGAGATCAGAATATCAGCCTGCGGATTAGCCTGCTCGGCTTCGAGGCGCGCCATCACTTTGCCGGTGGTCGCCTGGAAGATATCCACCTTAACGCCGGTTTTCTTTTCAAAGCCGCTGGCGAGATTTTTTGCCAGCGATCCCGGCCCGGCGGTGTAGACGGTCAGCGCGTGGGCGCTGGACATCATAACGGACGATAATGCCATGGCTAACAGCACTCCCTTCTTCACGGACATGGTGGTTTTCATGCGTACTCCCCTGAGGTTGAAATCAAACGATCGGCAGCGATGCTGCCAGCAGACAAATGCACAATCCGGTCGGCGAGGATTTCCGCTTCCCGGCGGTCGTGGGTGACATAAACGGCGGTGGTCCCGAGCTGGCGCAGCAATGTCGCCATCTCCTGGCACAGCGACTCGCGCAGTTCGCTATCGAGATTGGAGAGCGGCTCGTCAAACAGCAGCACCCGCGGTTCAGCCACAATGGCGCGGGCCAGCGCCACGCGCTGCTGCTGCCCGCCGGATAAGCCTGCCGGTTTGCGCCCGGCGAACTCGCTCAAGCCGACGCGCGCCAGCGCCTGCGCCACGCGGATTTCCCGCTCCTGACGCGCAACGTTGCGCATCTTCAGCGGAAACATCACATTCTGCGCCACCGTCATGTGCGGCCAGAGGGCGTAATCCTGGAACACCATGCCGATATCGCGGGCCTGAGGCGGCAGCGACCAACCGCTTTTCGCCACCAGCCGATCGGCAAAATGGATCTCGCCATCCGCAGGTTCGGTAAGCCCGGCCAGCAGGCGCAGAAGCGTGCTTTTTCCGCAGCCCGACGGACCCAGAAGCGCAACCACGCTCCCCGGCTCGATATGCAGATCGATTTGATTTAAAACAGTGTTCGCGCCAAAAGCGTACGACACGCCATTGAGCGTTATGGAGGTGAGCATCTTGTTATCCTCTTTGGGATTTGATGTCCGCCACTGTAGGTAGCTTGTGTGACGAAAACATGACGCGTTTGTTGCAGCTTGATTTCTGATGCCTTTCAGCCGTTTAATGCTCAGACGCTTACTTTGAGGAATTCCTATGAGCCACTTCCGCCCCGTCGAGTTAATGCACGCCAGCCGCCTGTTGAATCACGGCCCGACCATCCTGATCACCAGCCGCGACGATACGGTGGGCCGCCGCAACGTGATGGCCGCCGCCTGGTCAATGCCGGTGGAGTTCACGCCGCCGCGCATCGCCATTGTGGTGGATAAGAGCGCCTGGTCGCGGGAGCTAATTGAGCGCAGCGGCATGTTCGGCATCGTCATCCCTGGCGTTGCGGCCACCAACTGGACCTATGCGGTGGGCAGCGTCAGCGGGCGCGATGAGGACAAATTCAACTGCTACGGTATTCCGGCGATAGACGGCCCGCTGCTGGGGCTACCGGTGGTTGAAGAGAAGTGTCTGGCGTGGATGGAGTGCCGTCTGCTGCCCGCCACTTCGGCGGCAGAAAAGTATGACACCCTGTTTGGTGAAGTGGTCTCTGCCGCGGCAGATGAACGGGCGTTCGTTGCCGGGAGATGGCAGTTTGACGACGATAAGCGCAATACGCTGCACCATCTCGGGGCCGGTACCTTTGTCACCAGCGGAAGGCAGGTGAAAGCGCCGGGTCAGTAGCTCTTACAGGTGTCCGCCCGGAAAACGGGCACTGTCCCGCACTAAGACTGTTTTTTGACACATTGGTGAACATGTCGTGTAAGTGCCAGCGCCAGGTCGATAGATTCGGCTGTCAAAATATCTTCCAAACGGTCGTAGATTATCTGCTGAATCCTGATAGAAAGCTCAGCGATAAGGTTTGCCTGTGAATCTGGAATAACGGCTTCGTGGTGAAAGGTCGTTTATTAAAATCTATATGATCTTTTGCTAATTATCGATACTAATTACCAAACCGACTGCTTATTTTGTTAATAATTCAGCTTCGTCGGATTCAATAGGTCTTATAAGGAATGCGCATCCGGTCCAGCAGGTTGGTAAAATCCTGAACCGCGATAAACACCACCGCGCCTTTACCGAGGATAACGTTGGTGATCACCCCTACCGTCTCCCCGGTGAGGCTGTCGATCACCGGCCCACCGGACATGCCGGAGACGGCCCCTGCACCGGTAATGACCCCGTAATAGCAGCCGTCGCGCTTTAAGAACCCGTCAATCATGCCGGAGCTGGATTTAGGCAGGCTGTTGATGGCGCTGTAGCCGAACAAAACGACGTTGCGCCCTCTTCGCGCGAAGGCCAGCTTGTGCAGCGGCTTACCGGCGTTATTGCGGGCGATCACTGCCACATCGCAGAGGGGATGTTGCGCGCGGATCGACTTCAGTAGTGGGACGGCGACATGCGCCGCGGTGAGGGAGAGCGTGTCCGTTACCGGAAAAGCACTGCCCTGGATCCCGCCCACAAACCAGCTTAACGGCGCAGGCAGGCCGATATAAACCAGATCAACCTGTTTTGTGGCGGTAAAGTCGGTACTGCTGGTGCCTGACATGACTACGCACCCCAGCAGCAAAACGGGGGCCGTGAGTGCGAAGAGAGCAAAGATGAGACACTTCATGGCTTCACCTTCCAGGCCAATCGCGGAGCGCATGCCACACGAAAAAGGGCGACAGCACGCTGCTCTCGCCCTTTTGTACTTTAGCCTTTGAGGTTTACTTTGACGTTAGTTCCAATGGCTTACTTTTTCTCGCGTCCGGCGATGATCTCATCCGCCACGTTACGCGGTGCCTCCGCATAATGGTGGAACTCCATGCTATAGGTGGCCCGTCCCTGCGACATCGATCGCAGCGTGGTGGCGTAGCCGAACATCTCGGCCAGCGGGACGTCAGCGCGGATAATCTGGCTGCCGAACCGCTCATCCATACCCTGCACCAGCCCGCGGCGGGAAGAGAGATCGCCCATGATGTTCCCGGCGTACTCTTCCGGCGTTTCGACTTCGACGTGCATCATCGGCTCCAGGATCACCGGGTCTGCTTTGCGTGCCCCCTCTTTAAAGCCAAAGATCGCCGCCATGCGGAAGGCCAGCTCTGACGAGTCGACGTCGTGATACGACCCAAAGGTCAGGGTTGCTTTGACATCCACCACCGGATACCCGGCCAGCACGCCGCTGTTAATAGCTTCCCGCAGCCCTTTTTCCACCGACGGGATATACTCACGCGGCACCACGCCGCCTTTGGTGGCATCAACGAAAGCAAACCCGCTGCCCGGCTCCTGCGGCTCCAGGCTCAGGACCACATGTCCGTATTGCCCTTTCCCCCCGGACTGGCGCACAAATTTGCCTTCGATGTCGTCCACCGCTTTGCGGATGGTTTCGCGATACGTCACCTGCGGACGGCCAATATTCGCCTCGACGCCAAACTCACGCTTCATGCGGTCGACGATAATCTCAAGATGCAGTTCACCCATCCCGGAGATAATCGTCTGGCCGGACTCTTCGTCAGTATGCAGATGGAACGAGGGATCTTCCGCTGCCAGACGGTGCAACGCGATACCCATTTTTTCCTGATCGGCCTTGGTTTTTGGCTCAATCGCCAGCGAAATCACCGGGTCCGGAAACTCCATCCGCTCGAGAGTGATCACCGCGTTCGGGTCGGTCAGGGTGTCGCCGGTGGTGACATCCTTCAGCCCCACGCAGGCGGCGATATCCCCGGCCCGCAACTCGTCCACGTCATGCCGGTCGTTGGCGTGCATCAGCACAATGCGGCCGATGCGCTCTTTCTTGCCTTTCACCGGGTTGTACACCGCATCGCCTTTTTTCAGCACCCCGGAGTAGACGCGAATAAAGGTCAGCTGGCCCACGTAAGGGTCGCTCATCAGCTTGAACGCCAGCGCCGAGAACGGCTCGTCATCGCTGGGGTGACGCTCGGCGTGTTCCCCTTTTTCATCCACGCCGTCAATGGCAGGCACGTCGAGGGGCGACGGCATCAGCTCAATCACCGCATCAAGCATGCGCTGCACGCCTTTGTTTTTAAACGCGCTGCCGCACAGCATCGGCTGGATTTCGCCCGCGACGGTGCGTTTGCGTAAGCCGCTGACGATCTCGGCTTCATCCAGATCGCCCGTTTCCAGGTATTTGTCCATCAGCGCGTCGGTGGCTTCGGCCGCCGCCGAGACCATTTTTTCCCGCCATTGCTGCGCGGTATCCCGCAATTCGTCCGGGACCGGCGCATAGCTGAAGGTCATCCCTTGAGTCGCGTCATCCCAGATAATGGCGCGCATCTTGATCAAATCGACCACCCCGGTGAAGTGATCTTCTGCCCCGATGGGGATCACAATCGGTACCGGATGGGCTTTCAGCCGGTCGATCATCATCTGCACTACGCGGAAGAAATCGGCGCCCTGGCGGTCCATCTTGTTGACGAAGGCAATGCGCGGTACGCGGTATTTATTGGCCTGCCGCCAGACAGTTTCTGACTGAGGCTGTACACCGCCCACCGAGTCATAGACCATCACCGCACCGTCGAGGACGCGCATCGAGCGCTCCACTTCGATGGTGAAATCCACGTGCCCGGGAGTGTCGATGATGTTGATCCGGTGCGGCTCATAGCTGCGGTCCATGCCGGGCCAGAAGCAGCTCACCGCCGCAGAGGTAATGGTGATCCCGCGCTCTTGCTCCTGCGCCATCCAGTCAGTGGTTGCCGCGCCATCGTGGACTTCACCCAGCTTGTGGCTCATCCCGGTGTAAAACAGGATGCGCTCAGTGGTGGTCGTTTTACCGGCATCGATATGCGCGGAGATACCGATATTGCGATAACGTTCGAGGGGGATGGGTCGGGGCATGATGCGTCCTTAGTCAGTTGACATAAAATTCGCGGCCAGGATAGCCGCGTGTTGATATGTAGATTATAATAGTCCTATTGTACGAGTATATTCGAACTATTTTTTTAAGGCCTGAACTATCAATGACATTGATAAGGCTTATCACTGCACCAGGAAGAGTATGATTGCCAACCACCCCGACACTGAACAAATCACGCTGGAGAACGTTTTGCTGGCTCTCGGTAACCCGCTGCGACTGGCGATCATCGGCCAACTGGCCGACGGCAGCGAACTCAGCTGCAATGCGCTGCGCCCGCAGGAAGTCGCCAAATCGACCATGACCCACCACTGGCGCGTCCTGCGCGACAGCGGCGTGATCTGGCAGCGCCCCCAGGGGCGGGAAAATATCATTTCATTACGCCGGGAAGATTTGGATGCGCGTTTTCCTGGACTGCTGGAGACATTGCTGCGGGTGATGTGTCAGGAGGCGTGATGGCCTTGCCCTCTCCGATACGATAGGGCGAAAAATAGCGGTAACTGTCGTGACCACGCAGCATGCCTCGGGCATCCAGTGTGGTTCCGGAGAGATCCGTTGCTCATTAATCTGGATACCTTTTCGTTTCAGTGACGCAATGGCTTTTTCCAGAAATGATGAATGGTTGCCTGAGCTGCCTGGTTTTTATCTTTATTATTCAGATAGAAAACATGCCTCTGCGGCATTCAAGGCTTTTGTTGAGTACATTAAAGAGCATCGTTAATGCCCGTCATCGCCTGATGTCTGGTCCGCACGCCAACAGCCACCAGGCGCGACCTTCATTTTCGCCTTCACCCACCCTCGAGAAGCCGCATGCCACGTAGAATGCCAGCGCGTTGTCGTTGCACTTCAGGCACTTCAACTGATAGGGCTGCGTATTCCACCGTGGTAAGGACTGCAGCAGACTCTTCCCGACTCCGCGCTGGTGGTAAGCCGTCGCGATATACAGATGGTGAATGAAGTGGTCTTCCTCCAGGAGAGAGATGAAACCCACCACTTCACCCCCGGCATCTTGCGCTACCCATATCATTTCACCGACAGTCTGCTCGTCGAGATCGGTCAACTTGAGCTCTTCGACGGTCAACCACGGGAAGGTGTGGCGACGCGATGCAAGAAACAAGCGCCGCATGGCAGGCCAGTCCTGCGCAGCAGCGGGACGAACGAGTATTCCCATAACCTCTCTCCCGGGTGGATCTACACGGCTATTCATTGCGCTCCAGCATATATGTTCCCGCTCATCCCACCTATCCTTACCTCCTGAGTTTCCAACGACTGAATCCATCGGTACGCCTACTGGTAGGAGGCACCCTGATTGCCCGGGCAGGAGTAAACAAAGGCGAAAGTGACAAAAGAAAACTGATCTGAACTCAAAGCATTAGCGGATAACGCACTGCGCGTTCCGCTGGATCTGCACTTTACTAATCAACAAATGCAGTCTATCCAGCAGGGATTTATCCCGTTAGCCATGGTGCACATTGAGTTGGATGTCACTGAGAGGATGGCATTTTTCCCAGTTATAGTTGACTCTGGCTAAGGTCAATTCCCCTGTGACATCACCAAAATTAACGGTCTGGTGCCTTGAAAAAAAATCACGCAGCACGGGGGGTATGTACGTCGCGCCGTAACGCAACAGCGTGCTGTGCCAGAACGGCATCGGTATGGGCTGGCCGAGATGGCGTTGTAGCAGCTCATTTTTCCAAAGAGATGCCAAAATCTGCTCGCAGAATGCCTGGCGCATGGCAATTGCCGGGGCATCGGGGATACCCGCAAGCAATAACTGGTTGGGTAATGCCACCAGCCTTAGCTACCTGATAACAATGTGTTTTGCCTGGTACTCACGCCAGAGTTCTGTCAGTTGCGCCGTTTTAGCCGGGAGTTCCTCGTGTTCCTCAAACAGCGGTAGGGTCAGGGGCAGGAAGGTAAAATGGAAGCTATCGGCAGGAAGAATATCGGCCAGGCGATCGTCTGCCATGAGCTGGTTTAATTCCCGCATGAGGCAGGTGACGGGATACGGCATCGGCGGTTGTATACCTGCGGCAAGTGCCAGCCTGACAGGATCGTAGTAACGCGCTGTCAGGTCTGTTTTGAGCGAAAAGCGGACATTCACAGCCATCAATCTAGCTACTTAATAGCTGTGATATATGGTTAAACTTGCGGAGATTGTTCTTGGTGATTATCCTCTTTCACAGATTTAAAATTCAGTTGCTATCACTCCTGCATCTTAACGACCACTTTTCCTTTCGCATGTCCCTGAGCAAGATAGGCAAGAGCCTCCTTCGCCTCTGCAAAGGGAAACACCTTATCGATCACAGGCTTGAGTTGTTCAGCTTCTATGAGTTTGCCAATTTGGGTAAGGTGATCGCCATCAGGACGGACAAAAAGAAATGAATAGCTCAGACCCCGTTTTTTCGTAAGACGCATAATCTTGCGGCTCATCAGCCCGAAAACTAAACGCAGGAGGAAGTTTAATCTCCGCGCTTGGGCGAACGCGACATCTAACGGGCCGATGAGAGAAACAATCGTTCCCCCAGACTTAAGAATTTGGGTGGATTTTTCAATTAAATCGCCTCTTACAGTGCCGATAACAATATCGTAGCCGCTCAACACCTTTTCAAATTCTTGTTTCTTATAATCAACCACTTCGTCTGCGCCAAGACGACTCACCCACTCGACGTTGCCTGAACTCGTTGTCGTTCCCACATTTGCGCCAAGGTGCTTCGCCAGTTGGATAGCAAAACTGCCAATGCCCCCGGAACCAGCCGGGATGAAAACCTTTTGACCAGGCCGCAACTTAGCCCGCTCTGTCAGCGCTTGCCATGATGTAAGGCTCACCATCGGCAAAGAAGCAGCCTGAACGAAATCCAGATTTGAGGGTTTCATTGCTGCGGCGCTCTCAGGCACCACTGCAAATTCGGCCAGAGATCCCGTTCCCCTGTCGAAAATACTGGCAAAGATTTCGTCACCTGGAGTGAAACGCGTCACACGACGCCCCACGGCAACAACAACCCCGGACAAGTCGCTGCCCAATGTGGCGGGAAGCTTAAAATGCAAAACCGGCTTAAATATTCCGGTTGGGATCATGTTATCTATCGGGTTCAGCCCAGCCGCGTAAACTTTAACCAGGATTTCATCAGCATTAATTGCAGGATAACCGACGTCATCGAATCCTGATTCAGGGGACTTACCATAGTGTTTAAATGTAAATGCTTTCATCGTCTTAGTCTTCATTTGTTGTTTACCCAGTCGCGTTTGTCAGTGAAATTTTTCTTAGCGGATCTGTTGCTGAGTAAAAAGGCAATCCCCAGGAATAGCTCGATAAACACGGCGAAAAGGATCTGCCCGTTCACGTGTCTTTCGCGCCATTCAACGATGCCCAGCACGGCTAAAATAATAGATATCGTGCTGATACCGGCGGCCAGCGCGTAGCGGGTCAGTGAAGGCTCTGCATTTCTGGCGAATAAACACATCACCCCTATTCCTGCAAAAAATGCGGCAGAGCGACGACTCACGACTCCTGTACCGCTCGTAGATTCAATTCCCCATTGACTTAATAGCTGTTCCGTGAAAAACATCCATACCGTGGCCAGTATGAAAAAAAACACTGAGGTCAGAATAGCCAGTTGAGAAAATTTCATTTTTATTCTTTCGCATCAAGCTGAAGACTTTTGCGCACCACCTTATCCAGGAATGATGCAGGCGCGAATCTGAGAATAAAATTCAATTTTCCTGCCAGCGCTCCCGCCGTGTAGCGTACCTTCGGATGTAAAGTCTGAGCAGCTTTAACAACCACATCAGCCACAACCTCCGGACTTTCCGCTTCGGCCATTGCCTTGCTCACCACTTTCGCCAGCTTAGCCCGGATCTGGTCATACTCCTGAAGCCTGGCGTCCGGCTCGATATTATTGGCTTCAAACTGTGTTTTCATGTAAGCAGGTTCGATGACAGAAACTCTGATGCCCTGCGTGCGCAGTTCATGATCCAGTGCGCCCGAATACCCTTCCACCGCATGCTTACTGGCCGCATAAAGTGCCACATACGGCAATGGAACGATGCCGAGTATCGAACCGATATTGATGATGCGCCCGCTGCCCTGACGGCGCATATAAGGGATCACTGCCCGGCTCAACCTGACGATGCCCAAAAAGTTTGTGTCGAAAATGTGTTTGGCCTGATCGACAGAACTTTCTTCCGCCGCCGCCGGAGCGACCCCAAAGCCCGCATTGTTCACCAGAACATCGATCCGCCCCTCCAGACGAAGCAACTCCTCAATGACGGCCCCAACAGAAGCGTCGTCGGTCACATCCAGCGTCAGTAACGGAAACGGATGTTTTCCCGCCTGTGAACCACGCCGGCTCGTGCCATATACAGTAAATCCAGCGGCTAAAAGTTTACGGGCAGACGCTTCGCCGATACCCGAGGACGCACCGGTAACCAGTGCTACACGTTTTTTTGTCATGCTGAATAAAGCCTTCATGATGTGTTTAAGGTTTCTCATCGCTGATGAGACGACAGGCTGTAAGGGATTTATGTCAGATTTACCGCTGTGCAGAACAGCCGGAAGACCGTTCTGCACAGTGCACCTCATTGATTACTGTGCTTTATATCGTTCAGCGGCTTCATCTTGTTTGATATCTGAAAGCAGCGCCTGACGCGAAGCATCGAGGGAGTCCCAGCGGGCAGCATTATGTAAAGGCGGGATGGTGACCAGTTCACGGCGGTCAAAGCCCACCAGTGCGGCATCCACTAACTCGCCCACTTCCATGAATTTTGCCGAGTTACTGATGTCGATACCTGCACGGTCCCAGATTTCCGTATAAGTGCCCGCAGGGAGCACCGCCTGGATATAAATGCCTTTAGATGACAGCTCGACATTCATTCCCTGAGACAGGAAAAGCACAAAGGCTTTGGTTGCACCGTAAACCGTCATGGCAAATTCTGGGGCGAGTCCGACAATGGAACTGATGTTGACGATCGATCCTTCCCCCGCTTGCACAAAGCGTGGTGCCACGGCGCTGGCCAGTCTGGTCAGGGCGGTGACGTTAAGCGCGATAAGGCTTTCTATCGAATCAGGCGTCTGCTCTGTAAAACTGCCGGACTGCGCGATACCCGCGTTATTGATAAGAATGCCAATCCGAGTGTCTTCACGCAGACGGGCTTCGACCGCGGCTAAATCACTCGTTTGCGTGAGGTCGGCAGGCAGAACGTCGACAGAAATGCCATTTTCCTGTCGCAGACGCGCGGCCAGTGTTTCTAACTTCGCTTTGTCGCGCGCGACCAGAACCAGGTCGTGGCCCCGGCGGGCAAACCGTTCAGCGTAAACAGCACCAATACCCGTGGATGCGCCTGTGATGAGAACTGAAGCTATAGTCATAAGTTGATCTTCTTTATTAATGTGTAAACAGAATCCGCCATGTGCGATGTATGTAGGGCTTTACTTGCTGGTCTCCGTCAGCGACGGGTAATCGGTATATCCCGCTGCGCCACCGCCATAAAGGGTTTCAGGATTGAGTGAGGCCAGAGACGCGCCCGTTTTCAGCCTTTCGACAAGATCCGGGTTGGAGATGAACGGACGACCGAACGCGAACAGATCGGCTTTGCCTTGCGCAAGCTGAGCGGACGCCAGTTCCAGGTCATAGCCATTGTTGCCGATGTAGGTGTTTTTAAAACGCCGGCGCAGGGAGTCGTAATCGAACGGTGATACATCACGCGGACCGCCCGTCGCACCTTCAACCACATGGAGGTACACGATGCCCAATGCATCGAGTTGTTCAGCGAGGTAATCATATTGTGGCTGCGGATCACTGCACGCAATCGCATTAGCAGGTGAAACCGGTGAAATGCGCACGCCGGTACGATCAGCACCAATCTCCTCTTTTACGGCCGCCGTGACTTCTAACAGCAGGCGCGCACGATTTTCGACAGAGCCGCCGTATTCATCAGTACGCTGATTTGCACCATCTTTGAGGAACTGTTCCAGTAGATAACCATTAGCGCCGTGGATCTCTACGCCGTCAAATCCGGCGGCAATGGCATTGGCCGATGCCTTTCTGAAATCGTCGATAATCCCCGGTATTTCCTGCAACTCCAGCGCACGTGGCTCAGAGACGTCAGCAAATCCGTTGTTCACAAAGGTTTTAGTCTCAGCACGGATGGCAGACGGTGCGACCGGTGCAGCACCACCAGGCTGTAAATCGACATGCGAGATCCGTCCTACGTGCCATAGCTGTACAAATATGCGCCCACCTCTGGAATGAACTTCGTCAGTCACTTTGCGCCAACCTTCGATTTGAGCCTGCGTGTAGATTCCCGGCGTATCCTGATAGCCCTGCGCCTGAGCTGAGATCTGCGTGGCTTCGGTAATCAACAATCCTGCTGTGGCACGTTGGGCGTAGTAGGTCGCCGCCAGTTCGCCGGGTACCAACCCTGCTCCTGCTCGGTTACGCGTCAGTGGTGCCATTACGATATGGTTGGCAAGTGTTATTGTCCCAAGATCATAGGGTTGAAATAAGGTCTGGTTAGTCATGTTTATTCGCCTGCTAAGTGGTTGGTAGAGATACCAATATAATGATGATGATCGTAATCTATAAAGTCAACTAGTTTGATTATGATCATCATCAATGTATACTTAAACCCTACTTTTGAGAGGGGCAGGAAAGCATGAAAGTGTCGAAAGAGCAGGTTCGGGAAAACCGAATGCGCATTGTTGAAACGGCCTCAGAACTTTTTCGTGAGCGCGGTTACGACGGCGTGGGCGTCGCGGAACTGATGTCAGCGGCAGGCTTAACGCACGGTGGGTTCTACAAGCACTTTGGCTCTAAGGCTGATCTGATGGCGGAGGCAATGAGCTGCGGTTTCACGCGATCTGCCGAAAGCACGGCAGGTGTAAACCGGGAAAAATTCGTTGAATATTATCTCTCCCGACAACATCGCGATGATATGGGAAAGGGGTGTGTGATGTCGGCACTGGGCACCGATACAGCCCGTCAGTGTGAGTCAATCAAGGCGACATTTGCGGCCGGGATTGAACGTCAGCTGGCCGTTTTAGGAAATGAAAATAATGGGGAAGGCGGAACGCGTGCTGAACTCATCGACACCATTGCACATCTTGTTGGTGCCCTGGTGCTGTCCCGTGCCTGCCCTGATGATTCCGCTCTGGCAGATGAGATTCTGGATGTGTGCCGCACACGTCTTCTCAGTCAGGATGCACTTAAGGATTGAATTTGCCGGGCAACAGGGAATTTTTTCTGAGCAGTGCATATTAATAAAGTATCCACGTCCGCTTCTGGCACAGAGCGGACATTCATAACGTCTACTACCGAGGCTCAACGACTGTCAGCCCGGACAGTTAGATGCTGCTTTCAGGTCGGCATTCATCTCAGTAGAAACTGAATCAGTCGAACAACGATATACACTGTCGTTGCCACTTGTATTGCCCGGAATCCCCATCTGAGATGGCGCCATTCATGGCGCTCTCTGGCATCAGCGTTTTCAATAGCGGGGTCGGAACGTTTTCTTTTCTTTGTCCTGACTTCATCTATTACCCACAGGACTAGAATAAAGATAATGATGGTTTTCTGAAGAATGGGATTGTCCACAAAGAATGATTCCGGCCTGCTCGCTGATAGAGGCAGAATAAGTAAACAACCTTTACGTATCCACCACTAAATGTAGGGGTAAGGTGACTTTTCGTCCTGATTGGCTTTTGAGATGATCCTGTCCATAGCAGTTGCTCTGCTGCTGATGCTGAATTTGTAGTGCGAAATATCTGACCTGACCGGCAGCTCTGAGCGA
>NZ_JAMGZK010000030.1 GCF_025564065.1 Silvania hatchlandensis
GTCAGATGGTCAGGCTGCCGACAAGAAGGGAAAGGGCCTTCCCGAGGGTGGTAAAGGAGAGGCCCTGGAGGTACACCACAGCCCCGAAAAAGGGCCAGTCAGTTGCTTAACTGACTGGCATTACAACAGGGTTGCCGTTTTTTGGGTTTTCTCCCTCTCCCTGTGGGAAAGGGGATCAAACTACAGCGTATGTTCAGTACGGGCGATGATATCGTCCTGCGCATCCGGCGACAGGGCGGTGAAGAACGCCGAATAACCTGCGACGCGCACTACCAAATCACGATACTGGTCCGGGTGTTGCTTCGCTTCCAGCAGCGTCTCGCGGGAGACGATGTTGTACTGAATATGCCAGCCTTTATGCTCCTCGAAGAAGGTGCGCAGCAGCACCATCAGCTTCTGGCGGTCCGAATCGTTATCCAGCGTCGCCGGGTTGAGCTTCTGGTTCAGCAGCACGCCGCCGAGGATCGCTTCAGTCGGCAATTTTCCGACAGAGCCAATCACCGCCGTCGGGCCCAGATGGTCGGTACCGGAAGCCGGGCTGGCCCCTTCCGCCAGCGGGGTGTGCGCTTTACGTCCATCCGGCGTCGCCATGGTTGCGGCACCAAACGGCACGTTAGCCGAGATAGACGACGTACCCGCATAGTAATTGCCGCCAATCGGGCCACGGCCATAGCGCGGATTATGGTACTGCTTCAGCTCCTCGATGTAGGTCTGATACGCCCTGGCCAGCAGCAGATCCACGCTGTCATCGTCGTTGCCGTACTTCGGTGCGCCGTTAATCAAACGCTGACGCAGCTGTTCGTGGGTCAGTCCTTCGTAGTCATCCGCCAGTGCGGCGGCCAGCTGCTGCTGACCGATCACACCCTGTTCGAACACCAGCTTGCGCACCGCCGCCAGGCTGTTGCCGAGGTTGGCAATACCCACCTGCAGGCCGGACACCCAGTCGTACTTCGCGCCGCCCTGTTTGATGCTTTTCGCGCGCTCGATGCAGTCGTCCACCAGCGCCGAACACAGAATGTCGTGGACGTTCTCTTCCAGCATGGTGTCCACCACGTACTCAATTTCGATGGATTTACGGGTGTAGTATTTGATTTGACGATCCCAGGCGGCCATCACCTCGTCGAAGTTGTTGAAGTTGCCTGCCGAAAGGGCTTTCGCCTGCGGGAGGAACACTTTCCCGCTGGTGGCATCGCGGCCGCCTTCCATTGCCGCCAGCATCACGCGGGCGAAGTTGATAAAGCTCATCCCGGTGCAGCGGTAGCCCCACTTGCCGCCGACGGCGGTTTCGATGCAGCCAATCGCCGCGTAATCATAGGCATCAGCTTTTTCGACGCCGAGCTTGATGAACTCAGAGATCACAATTTCATCGTTGTTAAACGCCGGCATCCCGAAACCGCAGCGGATCACTTGTACGCAAGCGTCGAGGAAGTCATTGCTCATGCCTGCATGGTAGCGCACGCTCAGGTTTGGCTGGGTGGAGCGCAGGCGACCACAGGATTCCAGAATCGCGTAGGAGAGCGGGTTCACCGCATCCATCGGCACATCATTCACCAGCATCTGGCCGCCAATAGTCACGTTCTGGTACAGCGGACTCCCGGCAGAGGCTTTGGAGTGCGAGCCGGAGCGGATCTTGTTCACTTCCAGCAGCTTCAGCCAGCAGCTGTGCAGCAGCTCGATAGCGTGCTCGCGATCCAGGGACTGGTTCAGCTCCACGTCGCGGCGGTAGTACGGGTAGAGATACTGGTCCATACGGGCAAACGACACCGAGTGGCCGTTAGATTCAATCTGCAGGATCAGCTGAATGAAGTAGCACAGCTGCAGCGCCTGCCAGAAGGTTTTTGGCGGTTCGTGGGCGATCACGTCACAGTTTTCTGCCATCGCCAGCAGCTCGTCGCGGCGGCTTTCGCGGGTTTCGGTTTTCGCCATCTCGCGGGCCAGATCGGCAAAACGTTCGATATGCAGGCTTACCGCTTCCAGCACGATATCTACCGCTTTCAGGAACTGGTCGCCATGCAGATCCTCAAGGCAGGTGAGGTTGATGCGGGTGCGGCGCTCATCGACTTTGTGGCGCATACCGTCGAGCCCTTTTTCCAGCATCAGCGGGAAGTTCACCGCCAGGTGCGCGTCGCCGGAGGTCATGTTGCCTTCGGCTTTGATAATGCCGGTTTCCAGCAGGCCTTTCTGCTCGTCGGTGAACATGCCGTAGCAGCGATCCTGCACCGTCTGACCACGCCACCACGGGCAGAGCGTGTGCAGCACGCGCTTATTCTCTTCGCTGACCGCAAAGCCCGCGCCCGGACGATCCGCCAGGTCGTCGATCTCTTTTTCAATCCACGAGACGGTATATTCCGGGAAGATCGGCGCGGCGCGCACCTCGCTTGCCTGGTTACCGATAATCAGCTCGTCATGTTTGATCCAGATGGTGCGTTGCGCCAGATGATGGGCCAGCGCCAGCGCGCGACGCACCGGGATCGGCTTATCCATATGCTGCTGGTACATTTCGGTGTAGTGCTGGGCGCGTTCGGTACAGACCGGCGGCTTAACAATGTGGATCAGGGCCGATTTGTGCGCCTCAATGCGTTCGCTCAGGGTAGTAAGATTCAGCTGTGTCATAACATTATCCTCGTAAGGTCGCGGTTAACCCTTTCTGGGCGGCATAGTGCCGGGCAAAATCCAATAAGGCAGGGTTATCGAGCGGTTTATCAGGGGCAGAGTAAGGTTGGCCGAGCAGGTGATATTTGTTCATGCCAAGCGTGTGGTACGGCAGAAAATGGATGTCGTGGACGTTGAGTTCATCGGCGGCAAAATTAGTAATCGCGGTAATCGAGGCTTCATCGGCGTTAAAGCCCTGGATCAGCGGCACGCGGATGGTGAGCTGTTTTCCGGCGGCGGCCAGGCGCTTGAGGTTGTCCAGCACCCGTTTCGCGGAGCCGTCGGTCCACTGTTTGAAGACCTCGGCATCGACGTGCTTCAGGTCCGCCAGAAACAGATCGATGAACGGTAATGAAGGTTCGATATAGTGCCACGGCACATGCAGGCAGGTTTCTACTGCGGTGTGGATCCCCTGCGCATGGCTACTTTCAAACAGCGCACGGGCCAGCTCCGGGTTCATAAACGGCTCACCGCCGGAGAGGGTGATTCCCCCGCCGCTGCGATCGTAAAACGGCTTATCGCGCAGGACGGTGGCCATAATATCCGCCACCTGCTGCTCCTCACCGCAGACGGTCAGCGCCTGCGTCGGGCAGCAGTCGGTGAGGGCGTCGAGCAGCGGGGCGTCGAGTTTTTCCCGGTGGATAACCAGACCATTCAGCGCGCGGTGGATAACCCCCGGTGCCGCCTGCTGGCAGAGGTTGCATCCTTCCAGACACAGGCGAGCATCAAACAGCACCTCCCGGGCGCGGTCGCGGCTCTCCGGGTTCTGACACCAGCGGCAGCTCAGCGAGCAGCCTTTCATAAATACCACGGTGCGGATACCCGGGCCGTCATGGGTAGAATAGCGCTGAATGTTGAAAATCATAATATCGCCTCTTGTTGCGTATGAAGATTAAATTACTTTCGAATGAAAGTTATCTTGACGTACATCAACTCTGAGGCAGGTTTTCTCGTGATAGGGTTACTGCAGATTCATTTTTGAGGACCACATCATGGAACTGTATCTCGACACATCTGACGTAGCTGCTGTTAAACGACTGGCCCGCGTATTTCCGCTGGCAGGTGTCACGACTAACCCAAGCATTGTCGCCGCCGGTAAAACGCCGCTGGAGGTGTTACTGCCTCAGCTGCAGGAGGCGATGGGCGGTCAGGGCCGTCTGTTTGCGCAGGTGATGGCAACCACCGCTGAAGGCATGGTAGAAGACGCGCTTAAGCTGCGCGCCATCATGGCCGATCTGGTGGTGAAAGTGCCGGTCACGGCAGAAGGGCTGGCGGCGATCAAGATGCTGAAAGCACAAGGGGTTCCGACTCTGGGTACGGCGGTATACAGCGCGGCGCAGGGGATGATGGCGGCGTTGGCCGGGGCGGAATATGTTGCTCCGTACGTTAACCGCGTGGATGCGCAGGGCGGGGACGGGATCCAGACCGTTGCCGAATTACAGCAGCTGCTGACGCTTCATGTACCGAATTCAAAAGTGCTGGCGGCGAGCTTTAAAACCCCGCGTCAGGCGCTGGATTGCCTGCTGGCAGGCTGTGAATCTATCACCCTGCCGCTGGACGTGGCGCAGCAGCTGATTACCTCTCCGGCGGTGGATGCTGCGATTGCGAAGTTCGAGCAGGACTGGCAGGGCGCGTTTGGACGGACATCGATTTAACGCGCACGGAACTACCCCTCTCCCACAGGGAGAGGGAGCAAACACTAAAAACGGCAACAGTGTTGCCGTTTTGCTTTAACCTCCACACACCTCACAGCCCGGATTACGCATCAGCTTCATCTCGCGGAACTGGCAGGTCATCGCGTCGTACATCACGATTTTCCCCGCTGCAGGCGTACCGTAATGCGCCAGCACTTTAATGGCTTCCATTGCCTGCATAGAACCGATCACCCCGACCAGCGGCGCCATTACGCCGGCTTCCACGCAGGTGAGGGCATTCTCGCCAAACAGACGACTCAGGCAGCGGTAACAGGGATCGCCTTCGGCATACGTAAAGACGCTGACTTGCCCCTCCATGCGGATCGCCGCCCCGGACACCAGCGGCGTCTTATGCACAAAACAGCCCGCGTTGAGCTGGTTGCGGATCGCGACGTTATCGGTGCAGTCGAGCACCAGATCGTGATGGGCAATCTGCGCAAACAGCGAGGTTTCATCGAGCAGCGCGTTAAGAAGGGTAAACCTGACGTTGGGGTTGATGCGCGCCAGCGACGCGTGGGCGGAGACCACTTTCGGCTCGCCGAGGGTGGCGTCGCTGTGCAGCGTCTGGCGCTGTAGATTGGACAGTGAAACGGTATCGAAATCGAGCAGCGTCATGTGCCCCACGCCTGCGGCTGCCAGATACTGCGCGGCGGCACAGCCCAGCCCGCCAAGGCCCACCACCAGCACGTTGGCCGCTTTCAGCGCTTCCTGACCGTCAAAATCAAAGCCGCGCAGCACGATCTGGCGGTTGTAGCGCAGCATCTCGTTATCGCTCAGTTCCACCGCCATGGTCAGCCCCCAAACAGTGCGTTAAACGGCTCAACTTCCACCCATTCACCGGCTTCCACGTTGCCGCGCTCGCGCTCCAGCACGATAAAGCAGTTGCCCTGGCTGAATGAGCTGAAAATATGTGAACCCTGATGGCCGGTAGTACTCACTTCCAGATCGCCGTCGGCGTTACGCGCCAGAATACCGCGCTGGAAGTCGAGACGCCCCGGCGATTTCTTCAGTCGGGTCGCTGCGCGCACGCGCTGACGAGCAGGCAGGCTGTGGGCGGTATTGCCGGATAATTTCGCCAGCAGCGGCTTTACCAGTTGATAAAACGTAAACGCCGCCGAGACCGGGTTGCCCGGCAGCCCGCAGAACCAGCTGTCGGGCAGTTTGCCAAAGGCGAAGGGTTTGCCCGGCTTGATGGCCAGTTTCCAGAACCCAATTTCTCCCAGCTCATCAAGAATGGTTTTGGTGTAATCTGCTTCGCCCACCGACACGCCGCCAGAGCTGAGTACCACGTCGGCGACGCGGTTTGCTTCCAGGAACGCGGCGCGTAGCTGCTGCGGATCGTCAGGAATAATGCCGAGATTCATCACCTCGCAGCCGAGCTGCTCCAGCATCAGATGCACCGCCAGGCGGTTGGTGTCGTAGATCTGCCCCTCTGCCAGCGGCTGGCCCGGGAGTTGCAGTTCATCGCCAGTGGAGAACACCGCGACGCGCGCTTTACGCACCACCGCAACACTGGCAATACCCAGCGAAGCCAGCACCGGCAGTTCGGCCACGGTCAACCGGGTCCCCGCCGCAAAAACGGTGGCGCCCTGGGTGATGTCCTCTCCGCTGCGACGGATATTCTGGTTTGCCTTAACGCTGGCGGTGAACCGCACGCCGTTGTCAGCCTGTTCGGTCTCTTCCTGCATCACCACCGCATCGCAGCCCGCGGGAACCGGGGCACCGGTCATAATGCGGATGCAACTTCCGGCTGGCCATTCACCGTGGAAGGGTTGCCCGGCAAAGGCTTTGCCCGCCACCGGCAGGGGAGTGCCTGCCACCAGATCCGCCAGACGTACGGCATAGCCATCCATCGCCGAGTTATCAAAACCCGGGACGTTGAGCGGCGAGACAATATCAGCGGCGGTGACGCGGCCAAAACAGCTCAGCAGCGGCAGCGTTTCCTGTTCTGACAGCGGGGTAATGCTCGCGAGCATCTGGGTGAGAGCCGTCTCAAGCGGCATCAGTCCGGCGGTAAAATCCATGGGTTACTCCAGCGCGGTAATAGCGAAGGCGCTCATTATGGCAGAAAAGTGCCGTTAACTGTATGACACCATGGGCTTACCCTTTACATCACGGTTGTGTCTTTCTATATTCAAAAATTATCTGAAACTCCGGCAACGATAATGATATTTATAGAAAAAGCGGCAATTCAGCGCGCAAAGGTGAAGTGAATGGGGAATGCAGTCATCGCAATTCATGGCGGCGCAGGGGCGATTACCCGGGCGCAGCTCAGTCAGGCGCAAGAGCAGCGCTATGTTGAGGCGCTTTCGTCGATAGTGGAAAACGGTCAGCGAATGCTGGAGGCGGGCGAGAGCGCGCTGGATGTGGTGACCGAAGCGGTGCGCCTGCTGGAGGAGTGCCCGTTGTTCAATGCAGGGATTGGCGCGGTCTTTACCCGCGACGAAACCCATGAGCTGGATGCCTGCGTCATGGACGGCATTACCCTGAAAGCCGGTGCCGTGGCGGGTGTCAGCCACCTGCGCAACCCCGTACTGGCCGCGCGGCTGGTGATGGAGCAAAGCCCGCACGTGCTGCTGGTGGGCGAGGGCGCCGAGAAATTTGCCTTCGACCATGGCATGGAATCCGTTTCGCCGGAGATCTTTTCCACCCCCGAGCGCTACCAGCAGCTGCTGGCGGCACGCGGTGCAGGTGATGTTCGTCTCGACCACGCCGCCCCGCTGGACGAATCCAGCAAAACCGGCACCGTCGGCGCCGTGGCGCTGGACAAGGCCGGGAACCTGGCGGCGGCCACGTCGACGGGCGGGATGACCAATAAACTCCCAGGACGGGTGGGCGACACTCCCTTACCCGGCGCGGGCTGCTACGCCAATAACGCCAGTGTGGCGGTCTCCTGTACCGGCACCGGCGAGGTGTTTATCCGCACCCTGGCGGCCTATGACATTGCGGCACTGATGGACTACGGCGGCTTAAGCCTGGCCGAAGCCTGCGAGCGGGTGGTGATGGAAAAACTTCCCGCCCTCGACGGCAGCGGCGGCCTGATTGCCGTCGATCGTGAGGGTAACGTGGCGTTGCCTTTTAACAGTGAAGGTATGTATCGCGCCTGGGGTTATGCCGGAGATGCGCCCAGCACCGGGATCTATCGTGAATAAGGGGAACCGGATGCCGAACAGCGATCGGCTCGACAGCCAGCAGGTGCTGGCCGTACATCATCTGAATGTTGCCTTTCCTGACGGTCGGGCGCCTGTCCCGGCGGTCAAAAATCTCTCTTTTTCGCTGAAGCGCGGCGAGACGCTGGCGATTGTCGGTGAATCCGGTTCCGGGAAATCGGTCACCGCGCTATCGCTGATGCGCCTGATTGAGCAGTCCGGCGGGCTTGTCGACTGCGGTAGTCTGCTATTGCGTCGCCGCAGCGGCCAGGTGAGCAATCTCACCGACCTGAGTCCGTCGCAGATGCGCAGCGTGCGCGGGGCCGATATGGCGATGATTTTCCAGGAGCCGATGACCTCCCTTAACCCGGTGTTTCCGGTGGGTGAGCAGATTGCCGAGTCGATTCGCCTGCATCAGGGGCTGAATGGCGTCGAGGCGCTGGCCGAAGCAAAACGGATGCTGGAGCAGGTGCGGATCCCGGAGGCCGAGGCCATTCTGAACCGCTATCCGCATCAGCTGTCCGGCGGGATGCGCCAGCGGGTGATGATCGCCATGGCGCTCTCCTGTCGCCCGGCGGTGCTGATTGCCGATGAGCCGACCACCGCGCTCGACGTTACGATCCAGGCGCAGATCCTGCAGCTGATCAAAGTGTTGCAGCAGGAGATGGAGATGGGGGTGATTTTTATCACCCACGACATGGGGGTGGTGGCGGATATTGCCGATCGGGTGCTGGTGATGTATCAGGGTGAGGCCGTCGAAACCGGCCCGGTTGAACAGATTTTCCATGCGCCGCAGCATCCCTACACCCGGGCGCTGCTGGCGGCTGTCCCGCGGCTTGGGGCGATGCACGGCAGCGACTTACCGCGGCGCTTCCCGCTGATTTCGCCTGCCCAACCCGACTATCAGGAAGCGGAGACCGAGCAGGATACCGTGGTGCCGGGCGAGCCGATTTTGCAGGTCCGGGACCTTGTGACGCGCTTTGGGCTGCGCGGCGGACTGCTGAACCGCATCAAGCGAGAAGTGCACGCGGTGGAGCATGTCAGCTTTGATTTATGGCCCGGCGAGACGCTGTCGCTGGTGGGAGAGTCCGGCAGCGGAAAATCCACCACCGGGCGAGCGCTGCTGCGGCTGGTAGAGTCCCAGGCGGGCACCATCACCTTCAACGGCGAGCGCATCGATACCCTGCCTGCCAGCAAGCTTCAGCCGCTGCGCCGGGATATTCAGTTTATCTTTCAGGACCCGTACGCCTCTCTCGATCCCCGCCAGACGGTGGGCTATTCAATCATGGAGCCGCTGCGGGTGCATAACTTGCTGGACGGGGTCGCCGCCGAGCGTCGGGTCGCCTGGCTGCTGGAGCGGGTGGGGCTGAAGCCGGAACACGCCTGGCGCTATCCGCATGAGTTTTCTGGCGGCCAGCGGCAGCGGATCTGCATTGCCCGCGCGCTGGCGCTCAACCCGAAAGTGGTGATTGCCGACGAGTCCGTCTCGGCGCTGGACGTCTCGATTCAGGCGCAGATCATCAACCTGCTGCTCGACCTGCAGCGGGACATGGGCATCGCGTTTCTGTTTATTTCGCACGACATGGCGGTGGTGGAGCGCATCAGCCATCGCGTGGCGGTAATGTATCTCGGGCAAATCGTTGAGATTGGCCCGCGCCGAGCGGTATTTGAAAACCCACAGCATCCATATACCCGTAAGCTGATGGCCGCTGTACCGGTCGCCGATCCGGCTCATCGCCACGCCCAACGGGTGCTGGTGCAGGATGAGCTGCCGGGCAATATTCGCAAGCGGGGAGAGTCTGCCGAGCGCGTTGTGCTTCGGGAGGTGAGCCCCGGTCATTTTGTCGCGCCGCCGCGCCAGGATAATGCGTTTTCACGTTTATAACCAACAACAACAGCAGGGAACAACAGGAGAATACAATGACAAAATTTGTTGCTCGCAGATGGCTGTTAGCCGCGAGCGTCACGGCAGCACTGGCTGCCACACCCGCGTTTGCGGCCAAAGATGTCGTGGTGGCGGTGGCGTCCAACTTCACCACCCTCGATCCGTATGATGCCAACGACACCCTGTCGCAGGCGGTGGCGAAGTCGTTTTATCAGGGGCTGTTTGGTCTTGATAAAGAGATGCAGCTGAAAAACGTGCTTGCCGAGAGCTACAAGGTCTCTGACGACGGGCTGGTGTATACCGTGAAGCTGCGCAGCGGCGTGAAGTTCCAGGACGGTACCGACTTCAACGCCCAAGCCGTGAAGGTCAACCTCGATCGCGCCAGCAATCCGCAAAACAGCCTTAAGCGCTATAACCTGTATAAAAATATCGCCAGCACCGAGGCTGTCGATCCCACCACGGTAAAAATCACCCTTAAAGAGCCGTTCTCGGCCTTTATCAACATTCTTGCCCACCCGGCCACGGCGATGATCTCCCCAGAAGCGCTGAAAAAATACGGCAAAGAGATTGGCTTCCATCCGGTGGGCACCGGGCCGTATGAGCTGGTGACCTGGAATCAGACCGACTTTGTGAAGGTGAAGAAGTTTGCCGGTTACTGGCAGCAGGGACTGCCGAAGCTGGACACCATCACCTGGCGTCCGGTGGTGGATAACAACACTCGCGCGGCGATGTTACAGACCGGCGAAGCGCAGTTTGCTTTCCCGATCCCCTACGAGCAGGCGGCGCTGCTGAGTAAAAACAGCAAGCTGGAGCTGGTGGCCACCCCGTCAATCATGCAGCGCTATATCAGCATGAACGTCACCCAAAAGCCGTTCGATAACCCGAAAGTGCGCGAGGCGATTAACTACGCCATCAACCGCGAGGCGCTGGTGAAGGTGGCCTTTGCTGGCTATGCCACCCCAGCGACCGGCGTGGTACCGCCATCCATCGCGTACTCCCAGCAGTATCACCCGTGGGAATACAACCCGACAAAAGCGCGCGAACTGCTGAAAGAGGCCGGATTCCCGAACGGCTTCAGCACCACCCTGTGGTCGTCGCACAATCACAGTACCGCCCAGAAGGTGCTGCAGTTTACCCAGCAGCAGCTGGCGCAGGTGGGGATTAAGGTGCAGGTGACGGCGATGGATGCCGGTCAGCGCGCGGCAGAGGTGGAAGGCAAAGGGCAGAAAGAGAGCGGGGTGAGAATGTTCTACACCGGCTGGACCGCCTCGACCGGTGAAGCCGACTGGGCGCTGTCGCCGCTGTTTGCCTCCGGAAACTGGCCGCCAACCCTGTTCAATACCGCGTTCTACAGCAACCCGCAGGTGGATAAAGATCTGACGGATGCCCTGAAAACCACTCAACCGGAAGAGAAAGCGAAACTGTACAGGGATGCGCAGGATACCATCTGGAAAGAGTCACCGTGGGTGCCGCTGGTGGTCGAGAAGCTGGTGTCGGCGCATAACAAGGCGCTGACCGGGTTCTACATCATGCCGGATACCGGCTTTAGCTTTGACGACGCGGATCTGAAATAGAGCACTCATTCCCGCAGGTTTACGCCTGCGGGATGAGAGGAATGTGCATGCTGAATTATGTGATTAAACGTTTGTTGGGGCTGATCCCGACGCTGTTGATTGTGGCGGTGCTGGTCTTTTTGTTTGTGCATATGCTGCCGGGCGATCCGGCGCGATTGATTGCCGGTCCGGAAGCGGACGCCACGGTGATCGAGCTGGTGCGTAAGCAGCTTGGACTGGATCAACCGCTGTATGTGCAGTTCTGGCACTACATGACCAACGTCCTGCAGGGCGATTTTGGCACTTCGATGGTGTCGCGCAGACCGGTCTCGGAAGAGATCGCCAGCCGCTTTATGCCCACCTTCTGGCTGACCATTGCCAGCATGGCCTGGGCGATGCTGTTTGGTCTGGGGGCCGGGATTGTGGCGGCCGTCTGGCGTAACCGCTGGCCGGACCGGCTGGGGATGGCGCTGGCGGTGACGGGGATCTCCTTCCCGGCCTTTGCGCTGGGGATGCTGCTGATGCAGGTCTTCTCTGTCGAGCTGGGCTGGTTGCCCACCGTGGGGGCCGACAGCTGGCGGCACTATATCCTGCCATCTTTGACCCTGGGAGCGGCGGTGGCGGCGGTGATGGCACGTTTCACCCGCGCCTCGTTTGTTGATGTGCTGAACGAAGACTATATGCGCACCGCCCGGGCGAAAGGGGTTAGCGAGAAGTGGGTGATCCTCAAGCACGGCCTGCGCAACGCGATGATCCCGGTGGTGACCATGATGGGGCTGCAGTTCGGCTTCCTGCTCGGCGGCTCGATCGTGGTGGAAAAGGTCTTCAACTGGCCGGGGCTCGGGCGCTTGCTGGTCGATTCCGTCGATATGCGCGACTACCCGGTGATCCAGGCGGAAGTGCTGCTCTTTTCGCTGGAGTTTATTCTTATCAACTTAGTGGTGGATGTGCTCTATGCCGCCATTAATCCGGCTATCAGGTACAAGTAAGATGCGATTGTTAAACTGGCGTCGGCACGCCATGTTAAAGGCGATGCCGGGACTCAAACCGGATCAGATCCGCACGCCGTGGTTCGAATTCTGGCGACGCTTTCGTAAGCAGCCAGTGGCGATGACCGCCGGGCTATTTGTCCTGCTGCTGATCCTGGTGGCGGTATTGGCCCCCTGGATCGTCCCCTTCGATGCGGAGAATTATTTCGATTATGACCGTCTGAACGAAGGCCCGTCGATGATGCACTGGTTCGGCGTGGACTCGCTCGGACGCGATATCTTCAGCCGGGTGCTGATGGGGGCGCAGATCTCGCTCGCCGCCGGGGTATTTGCGGTGCTGATTGGCGCAGCTATCGGCACGGTGCTGGGCCTGATGGCCGGTTACTACGAAGGCTGGTGGGACCGGATCATCATGCGCATCTGCGACGTGCTCTTTGCCTTCCCCGGCATTCTGCTGGCGATTGCGGTGGTGGCGGTGATGGGCAACGGCATGGCCAACGTGATCATCGCCGTGGCGATCTTCTCCATCCCGGCCTTTGCCCGCCTGGTGCGCGGCAATACCCTGGTCCTGAAGCAGCAGACCTTTATTGAGTCGGCGCGCAGCATTGGCGCCAGTGATACCACCATCCTGTTTAACCATATTCTGCCAGGTACCGTCTCCTCGATCGTGGTCTATTTCACCATGCGTATCGGGGTGTCGATTATCTCGGCCGCCAGCCTGTCGTTCTTAGGGTTAGGCGCTCAGCCGCCGACCCCGGAGTGGGGGGCGATGCTCAACGAGGCGCGGGCCGATATGGTGATTGCCCCGCATGTGGCGTTATTCCCGAGCATGGCGATTTTCCTCACCGTATTGGCGTTTAATCTGCTGGGAGATGGGTTGCGCGACGCGCTTGATCCAAGAATTAAGGGGTAATGCCAAAACCTACCAATAATTGTAGAGGTGAGTGGTAAAAGGTTCTTTTATTCAGTGAGTTAAGAAATGCCGTATAAAAGGTTTGCTGGAGTTAACGGTTTGTAAAAATTATAATGGTTAATGATTGAATAACGTTAAATATTGTAAGGATTACAATGAAAAAGCTCCTTTTATGCGGCATGGTTTTACTTTCTACCTCTTGCGCCGATTTCCAGAAAAACATGAGTGACGGGATGAAAGCGGTCAATACGGCCCTGACACCCAAATCGTCCACTGGCGCGCAAACCGCAGCGGCGGCAAAAGAGTCCGGCACCATCACCAATGACCAGTGCAAGACCAGCATCGGCAAGAGCCGGGACTATTTCGAACAGATCGTCGGCTTCAAGCTGAACGAGTCCAACTCCTCGGGCTATACCTCGTTCTCCGAAACCTACAACCTGCGCATTTCCGATCGTAAAGACCGCTTTGGCGGCAACTTTGCTATCTGCATTATCTCTATCGATCCGCAGACCAATAAGGTCACCACCTTCTCTATGCCGACCTGATTGCGATATCGTGCCTGCTTTCAGCCCGGCCAGCGGCCGGGCTGAAAGCAGTTAACGAAGCGCAGCAACCAGCGCTTTTGCCACTTCTTCGGAGCTGGCCGGATTCTGTCCTGTGATAAGCTGGCCGTCTTCGACAATATACGATCCCCAGTTCGGCCCTTTCTGGTAGTTCGCCCCCAGGGCAATCAACTCATCTTCCACCAGGAAAGGGACGATGTCGGTCAACTCGACGTCAGCCTCTTCGCCGTTGGTAAACCCGGTCACCTGACGACCCTTAACCAGCGGCTCGCCAGAGGCGGCCTTCACATGGCGCAGCACGCCCGGCGCATGACAGACGAAGCCCGTGGGTTTACCGGCGCGGGTGAAGGCTTCAATCAGGGCGATGGAGGTCTGTGACTCGGCCAGATCCCACAGCGGGCCGTGGCCGCCGGGATAGAAGACGGTATCAAAATCGTCCTGACGCACACTATCGAGCTTGAGGGTGTTGGCGAGTTCGCGCTGGGCCGCCGGATCGGCTTTGAAGCGCTGGGTCAGTTCGGTCTGAAAATCGGCTGAATCACTCTTGGGATCCAGCGGAGGCTGGCCGCCTGCCGGGGAGGCCAGTACCACCTCGGCCCCCGCATCCTTGAAGAGGTAATACGGGGCGGCAAACTCTTCCAGCCAGAAGCCCGTTTTCTTACCGGTATTGCCCAGTTCACTGTGAGAGGTGAGAACCATTAAGACTTTCATTATTCGCTCCGGTGATGATACGAGCTTTAAAAATAGCCTGGTTCGGCAAAGCCATCCTCGAAGAGAGGGCTGTTTCGGAACTATTACGGCAGCTACCAGAAATAATTTTATTCTCCTGCCCGGGAAGGATGACAATCCTGGTTATCATCAGGAAATCTCAGACACATCAAGGAATAAACGATGGTTAAGGTACGTGACGCGCAGGCGGAAGATTTCGACGTATGGTTAAGGTTGTGGAAGGGCTATCTGAATTTTTACGGCACCGGGCTGGATGAAGCGGTAACCCTGGCGACCTGGCGGCGGGTGTTGTCCCCGGAGTCGGGGCTGTTTTGCCGACTGGCCGAAACCGAACAGGGCGTGGTGGGGTTCGCGATTTGTGTCCTGCATGAAGGCACCTGGGTGACCCAGCCGCTGTGCTATCTGGAAGATCTGTTTGTCGATGACGCGGCGCGCGGCAAGGGGGCGGGCAGGGCGTTGATTGAGGCCATTATTGATGAGGCCCGGAAGCAGTCATGGTCGAAGGTCTACTGGGTCACCCGGGAGGGCAATCCAGCCCGGGCGCTGTATGACAAGTTGGCAACGGTAGATGATTACGTTCGCTACCGGATTACGATTTAACAATGATTGGCACGGTCGATCCCCTCTCCCTGAGGGATGTACAGTCCGGGGACATAGTGAACACTTGTTCGGGGACATGGTAGACACTTACAACTAAGGCATAAGAACCCGTTTATGGAGCCACTTATGCCCTGGGATGCGAGAGATACCATGTCATTACGTAA
>NZ_JAMGZK010000029.1 GCF_025564065.1 Silvania hatchlandensis
TGACCCCATGCCGAACTCAGAAGTGAAACGCCGTAGCGCCGATGGTAGTGTGGGGTCTCCCCATGCGAGAGTAGGGAACTGCCAGGCATCAAACAAGTAAGAAGCCCTGTACTGACGTACAGGGCTTCTTGCGTTTTCGTTTTTGCAGGAAAAAATACAGTTCCGTATGGCATTTTTCCAGCCTGAATCGCTTTAAATGATGCTGAGTTCGTCGTTTAGGTTTCCTGTTTTACCCCGAAAATATCAGGATCGACCGCGACGGTACCGTGTATCTTTATCTCTAAGTGAGGAGATATGCGGAGAAGAACGTGTCTGGAAACGTTTTATTAAACTACATGCCAGGGTTGAAAAACTTATTATCGTACGAGAAAAGCTGGCTAAAACAAGACATTAAGGCTGGTTTGTCCGTGGCTGCCGTCGCACTTCCGGTGGCTATTGCTTATGCTGAGTTGGCAGGTGTAGGGGCTATCGTAGGGCTGTATTCCTGCGTTTTGCCGATGATCGCGTATGCGCTGTTTGGTTCTTCCCGTCAGCTTATTGTTGGCCCTGATGCAACGACCTGTGCGGTCATTGCGGCCGTTGTGGTTCCTCTGTCCGCCGGAAACCCCGAACTTCACTGGCAACTGACGATTGTCATGACATTGATGATGGGAGGATGGTGCCTGCTGGCCAGTAAATTTCGCCTTGGGGCACTGGCCGATCTGCTTTCCCATCCCATTCTGACAGGTTTACTTAACGGCGTTGCCGTGACGATTATCGTCGGGCAATTAGGCAAGGTTTTTGGGATCCAGCTTAATGAAGAGCAGGTCATCGAGAAAATCATTGCTCTGCCAGGACGAATTTCAGAAGGCCATTTATTAACCTTCGGGATATCCGTTTTAACGTTAGTGATTTTAATGGCGATCAAAACGTTTCGCAGACATTGGCCAGCCCCGTTGGTTGCCATTGTGATCACTACGGCACTGGTATGGGCCACATCGGCGCAACAGTATGGTATTGCCACTATTGGTGGCGTTGGCTTCCAGTCTGGATTACCCGTCGTTCACTGGGGATCGTTCCAGCCTGCTCTGATGCGTGATTTAGTGATCCCTGCGCTGAACCTGGCGCTGGTCAGTTTTGTCAGCCTGATGCTGACCGCTCGCAGTTTCGCTGCGAAAAATGGCTATGACATTAATGCCGATGCTGAGTTCAGAGCGCTGGGTCTGGCGAATCTTATGTCGGGCTTATCTCAGGGGTTTGCTATTAGTGGCGCCGATTCCCGGACTGCGGTTAATGATTCCAGTGGTGGGAAAAGCCAGCTGGTTTCCGTTGTCGCCGCCGTCATCATTGGCATCGTTGTGCTGTTTTTCACCCAGCCATTACAATACATCCCGGTATCTGCATTAGGGATTGTTTTAATTTATGCCTCCTGGTCATTGATTGATTTACGCGGGCTATGGAGCCTGAGGCGAAGAAATAAGCACGCTTTTCGCCTGGCCTGTTTCACGTTCGTCTGCGTTTTAATTATCGGCGTTATCCAGGGGATCGGTCTTGCGGTGTTACTTGGCCTGCTGCAGTTCCTGCGCACGGTCTTTCGTCCTTCTGAGCATTTGTTAGGAACGGACGAACATGGAATGATCCACTCGTTAGGCAACACCACTGATATAAAAATGATCCCCGGCGTGCTGATGTATCGATTTAACTCACCGCTGACCTATTTTAATGTGGCTTATTTCAAACGCCGTGTATTGAATTTAGTCGATGGTGCAGCGCGACAACCGAAGTGGGTGGTAATTGATGCCGTTGCCTGCTTTACCCATCAAGATATCAGCGTCTTAGCAACTATTAATGAGTTAAAGCGTGACCTGAAAAGCCGACAGATTACGTTAATTCTTGCGGGCCGGAAAACGGAATTAACACGCTGGTTTAAGGAAAGTCGGCCCACAATGAAAGATGATGACATGATTCTGGTGCCAGACCTCTATCTGGCGATCCGACTCATTCACAGCACAGAGAGTATGAATGAGGGGGAACAAGGGGATGTTGAGCTAACCTGATGTGGGAAACAGAATCCCCTCGATCAGAAGGGAGTGGCCACGAATGTTCCCAGGGCCCTGTCTTTGTAAGACAGGGCCGGTGTTGGATTTATAAGGGTATCCAGGCCCCCCCTGCACGATGACTGTCCAGCACTGCTTCAATAAAACGCATGCCGTTCACTCCCTCTCCCACACAGGGAAGATCGTCCGTCTCCGTCGGGGGAGGAACTCCCGCCTGCATGGCATGAATGCGCAATGCGGCATCGGTATACAGCTGAGCGAACGCCTCCAGATAACCCTCAGGATGACCGGCTGGTACACGGGTGGCATGCGTTGCTGCCGGACTCAGGCTACGCCCCCGGGTTAGCCGCTGGGCCTGACCCGCAAGTGGGGTAAACCACAGCTGGTTCGGTTCCTCCTGACTGAAAACTAAACTGGCACGGGAGCCGTATATGCGCAGTACCAGGCGGTTTTCCTCGCCACTGGCGACCTGACTTGCGACCAGTGCACCCCGGGCCCCATTGGAATAACGCATCCAGACCTGAACATGATCATCAACCCGTCTGCCGGGTACAAAGGTGTGTAGCTCGGCGCTGAGCGTCTCCGGCAACTGGCCGCTGACAAAGGCGGCGAGCTGCCAGGCATGGGTGCCGATATCACCCAGACAACCGGCCTGACCGGATCGGGCGGGGTCGGTGCGCCAGGCCGCCTGACGATTACCGCTGGCCTCCAGCGGTTCTGCCAGCCAGTCCTGAAGATACTCCACCTGCACATAACGCAGCTCGCCGAGCTCACCCGCCGCCACCAGGGCGCGAGCATGGCGTACCATCGGGTAACCGCTATAGGTGTGGGTCACGGCAAACAGCCGCTGCTGCCGTTTTGCCAGCGCGGCCAGGGCCTCTCCTTCCGCGAGCGTCAGCGCCAGCGGTTTATCGCAGATCACGTGGATACCGGCTTCCAGAAAAGCGGTGGCCACAGGGGCATGCAGATGATTAGGGGTCACGATAGCGACGACGTCTATACCGTCTGGACGGGCGGACTCCTGCCGGGCCATTTCGCGATAATCGCTGTAGCTGCGCGGCAGTCTCAGTTCAGCCGCGCTGGCCGCTGCTCTGCCAGGATCGCCTGAGAGGGCCGCCGCGACCAGTTCGTAGCGGTCGTCCAGCCGGGCAGCCAGTCGATGTACGGCACCGATAAAAGCACCTTGTCCTCCTCCCACCATGCCAAGACGCAGACGGCGATTCATGTTTTAGCTCCCAGCCCCAGTAAGGTGGATAGCTGAGCCGGATCGAGGCGGCTATCGGCAAAGTCATCGAAGGCATGATCTGCCACCCGAATAATGTGCTGGCGAATAAATTGCGCCCCTTCAGCAGCCCCGCTCTGTGGGTGTTTGAGAGCACACTCCCACTCCAGCACGGCCCAGCCGGCATAGTCATACTGGGTCAGCTTCGAGAAGATAGCCGTAAAGTCTATCTGCCCGTCACCCAGAGAGCGAAAACGCCCTGCGCGATCCTGCCAGTCCTGATATCCCCCATACACACCCTGACGGCCGGTGGGTCTAAACTCCGCATCTTTCACGTGAAACGCTTTGATTCGCTGATGATAGATGTCGATAAATGCCAGATAATCAAGCTGTTGTAATACGAAGTGGCTGGGATCATAAAGAATATTGGCACGTGGATGCGCATCCAGTGCCGCCAGAAAACGTTCGAACGTCACCCCATCGTGCAGATCTTCACCGGGGTGCAACTCATAACACACGTCAACGCCTTGCTCATCAAACGCATCCAGTACAGGACGCCAACGGCGCGCCAGCTCGGCAAAGGCTTCATCAATCAGCCCTGCCGGTCGCTGCGGCCAGGGGTAAAGGTAAGGCCAGGCAAAGGCGCCGCTAAAGGTAGCATGTGCTGTTAATCCCAGACGCTGAGAGGCCTTCGCCGCCGCCATCAGTTGATTAACCGCCCACTCGGTACGTGCTGTCGGCTTACCGCGCATTTCGGGGGCCGCGAATTGGTCAAACAAGGAATCATAGGCCGGGTGCACCGCCACCAGCTGCCCTTGCAGGTGAGTCGAAAGCTCCGTGATGACGAGCCCATGCTCGGCCAGCTGTCCGGCTACCTCGTCACAATAGGTTTGGCTGTGTGCCGCCTGGTTCAAATCGAACAAATGGGGGTGATTCGTGGGGAGCTGTACCCCGGTGAATCCCAGCTCTGCGGCCCAGCCAGCCAGTCCCTGCAGCGTATCGAAGGGCGGGTCGTCACCGATAAATTGTGCAAGAAAGATCGCCGGTCCTTTGATGGTTTTCATGCGCAACTCCTTCATCACGCGGTGATAGTGGGGGTTGCGGGGCGATCAGCCCACCCCGCATCTACACAAACTCAGAAGGGTGAATCAGGGAAGTAGAAATCTTTGGCATTGTCTTTGGTGATCAACACCGAAGGAATAATGGTTTTGGCTGGCAGGTCCTTGCCTGCCAGGCGCGCCTCTGCGGTCAGTTTGATCGCATCGTAGATAAACTTAGGTGAATAGGAGACGTTCGCCTGGATGCGCGGATCATTTCCATCCATTAACGTTTTAATTGCCCCTTTGGCACCTGCACCACCAAAGACAATTTTGATGTCATCACGTTTGGCCTGGTCAATGGCCTTGAGTACGCCGACCGCCATATCATCATCGGCAGCCCAGACGGCATCGATATGCTTATAGCGGGTGAGGTAGTCCTGCATCACTTTGAAGGCATCATCCCGGTTCCAGTTACCGTATTTGGCATCAAGAATTTTCATCTCAGGATGTTGTTTGATCACGGCAGAGAATGCGTCAAAACGCTCGTTATCCAGCGTGGTTGGAATACCGCGCAAGACCACCAGATCGCCTTTGCCACCCATGGTCTTCGCCAGATATTCGGCCGGCAGTTTACCAAATGCGGTGTTGTCACCGGCGACGTAAGCATCCTGGGCTTTAGTGTCGGTTAACCCTCTGTCAACGACAGTGACATATACCCCTTTATCTTTCACCTGAGCCACTGGCTTGGTCAGCGTTGCGGATTCAAACGGGAAAATGACCAGGGTGTTCATTTTGTTGACCGTTAACAGATCCTGCAGCTGGTTAGCCTGTTCTGGGGCGTTGGCCGCCGTTTTCACGATGACCTTGAGATCGGGGTGCGCCTTCTCCAGATCCTGTTTGGCCTTGTTGGCCCACCAGACGATGCCAGAGGTGAAACTGTGGGTGGCCGTCGGAATAGAAACGCCCAGCGTTACACTCTCTGCCGCCCAGCTGGTATTGAGCGAGCAGGCAAGGACACTGGCACCAATAATGCGAAGCACGTTATTCATCGAGTTATCTCCAGTTAATCTAACGGTTTGCCCGCGTGCCGCGGATTTCCTCTGTTACCACTATCTCAACGCCCGCGCTGCAGGAACGCGACGATGATAATCACCACCCCCTGAACGGCGGCATTGAGATAAACGCTGATGATGCTGGTGAGATTAAGAATGTTACTGATCACGGAAAGCAGGATGGCGCCGATCACCGTACCGACAATGCGACCTTCCCCTCCCTTGAGGGTCGTCCCGCCTACCACCACGGCGGCAATCGCTTCCAGCTCCCACAACAGTCCGGTACTCGGCGTGGCGGAACCCAGCCGCGGGACATACAGTAAGGTCGCGATGCCGACACATAACCCGAGCAGCGCATAGGTCAGGATTTTGATGTGATCGACGCGGATCGCGGCATAACGAGCAACCTGCTCGTTCGATCCGATGGCCTGCGCATAGCGGCCAAAAGCGGTACGGTTGAGTAACACCCCGCCCGCCAGGGCCACGATGGCAAACACCCACACCGGGATAGGCACGCCGAGCAAACTGCCATAATAGACAGGGCTGTAGATATCCGCCTGGGTGTCAGCAAGCGTGAGTGCGCCCCCATCAGCCAGCCAGGTGAGGCAGGCCCGAAAGATACCCAGGGTACCCAGAGTGACGACAAAGGGTTCGATCAGCCCTTTGGTAATCAACACGCCATGCATAGCACCAAACAGGGCACCCAGCACCAGAGCAAACAGTGCCCCGAATACCACGCCAGCCAGCGGAGAAGCGGAGAAGTGATTCATAAACAGGATCACACAGCCTGCGATCAGTGCTGCCATGGAGCCAACCGAAAGATCGATCCCGCCGGACATAATGACAAAGGTCATGCCCACCGCGATGATGCCGATAAAAGCCGTGCGGGTCAGCACATTCATCATGTTATCGAGGGTGGCAAAATCCGGGTTGAGCAGAGTGCCGACGATGCACAACAGAATCAACCCAATCAGCGGGCCAAGCCCCGACAGGTGCGACCAGGTGCGACGCAAGGCCAGGAAACGATCAGCGGGTACCGGTGGCATAGGTGATCAGCTCCTCTTCGTTCAGTTTTTCAGCGCTAAGCTCTGCCTGCAACCGCCCCGCACGTAACACCAGTACGCGATGGCACAAGCCGATCAGTTCAATCAATTCGCTGGAGATGACAATCACGGCGCGTCCTTCAGCAGCAAGTCGTTGAATCAAAAAATAGATGTCTCTTTTGGCACCCACATCGACGCCACGAGTGGGTTCATCAAGCACGATAACGCGCGGGTCCGGGTGCAGGAATTTGGCCAGCACCAGTTTCTGTTGATTCCCCCCGGATAGCATGCGCGCCCTGGCGTTAAGATCGCCCACTTTGAGCCCAAAGATCGTTACCGCCTGCTCAAGCGCCTCCTGCTCTGCGCGCTGATTGAGTAACGGCGTGGCGTAGCGTTCCAGGGTCATCAGCGTCAGGTTATCACTCAGCCCCAGGTTGATATGCAAGCCCTTACCTTTGCGATCTTCCGGCATATAGGTAAGGCCATGACGCATGGCATCGCGTGGATTCCTGGGCTGAACTTTTTTTCCACCCAGCGTCAGCGCCCCGGCACTGCGTGGCCGCAGCCCCATGATGGCTTCAAAAGCCTCAGTACGTCCGGCTCCGACCAGTCCGGCGAAGCCGAGGATCTCCCCCGCGCGCACGTTAAAGCTGAGTTCGTCGATCCAGCCGGGTACTGACAGCCCGTCGATGGCCATTGCCACAGGGGCCTCTCTGGCGGGTGTAAGCTTGGGGGGAAACATGTCTGACATGTCACGGCCTACCATCAGGTTCGCCATCTGCTGGCGCGTAAGATCGGCGGTGGCGGCGCGGGTCACAAAGCGGCCATCGCGCATCACCACGACCTCATCGGTTATGGCTTTAACCTCATCAAGTTTGTGAGAGATGTAAATGATGGTGACCCCATCTGCCTTAAGCTTGCCTATCAGCGCGAATAATCGCTCCGTTTCCGCTGGGGTCAGCGTGGCGGTGGGCTCGTCCATGATTAACAAACGCGCCTGGCGTGATAAGGCTTTAGCGATCTCGACCAGCTGCTTCTCCGCGACGATCAGCCGCCGGACCAGCGTAGTGGGCGAGATCCTGAGGCCGACGTCGGCAAGACGGAGCGCGCTTGCCTTTTCCATGGCGCGCTCATCCAGCAGCCAGCCCCGTTTATATTCATGGCCGAGGAAAATATTTTGGGCAATCGTGAGGTGCTCAGCCAGGTTGAATTCCTGATGGATCAGTACCACACCGGCTTGTTCGGCATCACGAGAAGAACGGAAGTGACAGGCCGTGCCGTCAATGCGCACCTCTCCTTCGCTGGCCTGCTCATAACCGGAGAGAATTTTCATCAGGGTCGATTTACCGGCCCCGTTTTCCCCCAACAAGCCATATATTTTGCCCGGCGCCAGCGTAAAGCTGACCCCATGCAACACGCGCACCGGGCCAAATGCTTTGCGGATCCCGACAAATTCAATCGCGAGGCTCACAAGGACGTTCCTTGTTTATTCAGGTACATCCCCTCCCACGCTGCGCCGCTGATCCCCATCATGCTCACCCGGTGTTATTGATTGTTTCCTGAGTTTGAGTGCAGTGCACAAGGTATAAAAATGCAAGTCAGCTCAATGATTTCTGCCGGGCGGCGCAAAATTTGTGTTTTCAAACACGTCATCAAAGATGGAATGCAGTTTCTGGATACTGTCGAAGTACGCCAGAGAGGGCTGGCGTTGGCTAAAATGAAGAGATGCGCCATGCGGAGTCTCTCGCCATGAATGCCCTCGCGTTTCACCTTTATTTCATCGCTCTTATCACCGCCTTACTGCTCGTCGTTCCTGCGTATGCTGTTTCTGCTGAGCAAAATCAACCGCCTGCGAAGTCTGAGCACGTTAAGCCTCCGCTGGAGGAGCGCGAGGCGCTCGAAGTTAACAGGGAGGAACTGCTGAAACCCTGGGTGGGGGATCTGCCAGGGATGCTCGATCGCCGGGTGATACGCGTATTGACGACGTACAGCAAGACCTTCTTTTTCATCAACAAGGGAACCCAGCGCGGTGTCACCCATGACATGTTTATGGCGTTTGAACGTGAACTCAACGCCAGGTTACTGAAGGAGGACAAGCTCAAACAACGCCATCTCAAAGTACGTATTATCTTCGTGCCGGTGGCGCGCGATCGGCTGTTCAAGGCCCTCAACGAGGGACGGGGTGATATTGCCGCCGCAAATCTGACCCTCACGCCGGATCGCCTGAAACTCGTGGATTTCACCCTCCCTCTCTATCCGAATGTCCAGGAACTGCTGCTCTCTGGCCCTTACTCCCCCAGGGTAGACACCCTGGAGCAACTCTCGGGCAAAACGGTATTTGTGCGCCGCTCATCGAGCTATTACGAGAGCCTGACAGCGCTTAACGCACGCTTTGTAAAAGCCTCACTTCCCCCTGTTATTCTTGAAGAAGCACCTGAATCACTTGAAGATGAAGATCTTATCGAGATGGTGAACGCGGGACTCATCCTGCTGATTGTGGTTGATCGCCATAAAGCTGAGTTTTGGAAACAGGTATTTCCAAAAATTCAGATCCACGAAAACATTGTGTTGCGTGACGATGCCAGCATTGCGTGGGCAGTACGCAAAAATAGCCCGGCACTTCTCGCGCTGCTGAATGACTTCGTTAAGGAAAATGGCCAGGGCAGCAAACTGGGCAATACCTTGCTGTTTCGCTACCTGAAGAACGCAGACTATGTCAAAAGCGCAGCCGCAGAGAAGGAGCGTCGCAAGCTGCTGAAAATGGTCTATTTATTCAGGAAGCACGGCGACCGCTACGACGTAGACTGGCTGCTGATGGCTGCCCAGGGTTATCAGGAGTCGCGACTCGACCAGTCCGCCCGCAGCCATGTCGGTGCTATTGGCGTGATGCAGGTGATGCCGCGTACGGGCAAGGAACTGAAAGTGGGCGACATCCGTAAGCTGGATCCCAACATCCATGCGGGGGTGAAATATATGCGCTGGATGATAGACAGTTACTACGGTAATGAGCCGATGACCCGTCTGGACAAGGCGCTCTTCTCGTTTGCCTCTTATAACGCGGGCGCGGCCGCATTACCCGGCTACGGGCTGAAACCAGGACCCGTGGCTTTGATCCCAACGTTTGGTTTGGCAATGTGGAATATCTGGCTGCTGAACGGATCGGGGCTGAGACCGTTACCTATGTGAGTAACATCTACAAATACTACATCGCCTATCGCCTCATCATGGACGAAGTCGCGCGTAAAGAGAAAGACGCGGAGGAATCACGGGGTCACGTTGAAGTCGCCCCGGACCACTTCAACACGTCATTTTCATTAGATGATGGAAAGGGTGCTGAGATCCCGTCTGAAAGTCAGCAGACCGGGGCGCAGTAAGCATAGGGCAGAACGCTAAAAAGCAAAAAACCAGCCCTGAGGCTGGTTTTTCTAAATAGTGGTGCCCGGACTCGGAATCGAACCAAGGACACGGGGATTTTCAATCCCTTTAAAATTGCTTTAAAAGCATTGGTAACTGCACGTGGGAGTCTACTTAACCTTACCTTTGTTGGTTGAATAATGTTAGATAACGGTTTTGTGTGTATTTTCTGTACACCCCTGTATGATTTTTGTCTAGACATTCCCTTTGGTCAGTCTACCAAGGTTCTACCATTCTGAAAGATACTGATACAGATCCTCTTTTGACTGTACAATCTATGATAAGCTTTTCATCTTTATGCAGATAAAACTGGGGGAGACATATGAGGCCAAGATTACTTATAGCGTTTGCGATATTTCTTGGTTCTTATCTACCGCTTAGTACGATTTTGCTTGTTCAGGATTTTGATAAGAAAAAAGCAATGGGTGAGGTGTGTCTAAATGTCTTTTTAAATGAAAATTGTCATTTCCCTCTGCAAAAACCATGGCTTTCAATCGGTTTTCTCGTTCTTTGTTTGATATGTTTTTTATTCTCGTGGATTGCATTGAAGTTAACAAAAGAAGGAGGGACAGATATACATATAAAAACAGTAAAACACACGCCCTCGGATCTGATGAATTATGTTTTACCTTATATAGTATCTTTCATGAGTATAGATTATATGCAGGATGCTAAATTTATAGGATTTCTGATATTTTTACTATGGTTATTTTGGTTATCATATAAGTCTGGTCAGATTATTCTTAATCCAATGCTTGTGGTTCTTAATTGGCGAATGTATGAAATTACTTATTATTACCCTGGGAATGAAGGTGATGAATTCACAGGTGTCGTTTTATCTAACAAAACTCTTGAGCCTAATAGTACGTCAAAGACTCAAAATATTCAGTCTGTGATTGTAATAAATAAAGAGGGATAACAATGATTGAAGCACTAGAAAATTTTAACATTAACGAAGCATCCTTAACATTGTGGGTCTTTAGGAAGAAGATAGAACAGACCCTGCCTGTATATTCTGCTCGTTGGGTTAGTATTTCTGAAAACTTAGAAAACGAATTAAAGGTTTTTATAAATAATGAAAAATTGCGATATACAGAAGTTATTGATTATGGTTTGTTAGCTCAAAATAATGAGGCTAGCTTACTAAAAATAGGAAGCGATGAAACTGAGGTGGATAAGGTAATATTATGTTCAGCTAATCAGACTCCTGAGCGAAAAGTTCAAGATGTTAAACATCTAAACAATTGCGATTTTTATGCAGTAAAATTAGTACATGGTAATGACACGTTATACTGTATAAAAAAACCGATGCTTCATGGAAAACTAAAAAAAAGAAAGGACTGAAGTCGTTGGTATTTGAAGAGCATACTCTTGCGATTGATGACACACCCAGGTTCGATATAGCAAAGTGTTTTGATTTTTTTGTTTTAGGAAATGATATCCTTATTAAGGAAAAAGGTGTTTTTGAGTCTCTTTTAAGCTATAAACAAGCACATATAACTAACTTTAATACGCTTACCGTTGAGCCTGAATTTTCAGGATTGTTTACAGACTTGGCTCCTCTTAATGAATATGTAGGTAATAATGCAATGCAGTTACGTAGAGCATCAGCTATTCAACAAAAAGGGTATTATAAAAACGGCGCTTTTATGGCCAGTTTAGTTGCAAACGCTCAGCGTTTTAGATTAAATCTTCAGTTTGATCCACATGGTAAAATAATAGTTACTAAAGCATGTTGTCCTGATGTTTTTCAGGCGTTGTTAGATCACAGGTTACAGTCTCATTACCAAGCTCATTTATATGATGTGCCCAATGCTCAACCTGTATGATGATTTATAAACACGTGTGGTTTTTTATTGTAAACCACACGTGTTTTTATTTAATCAGAAGTTTGTTTCCTTACGTTAATTCAAACATGTGCCTTCTTTAATTCCATATATGATTGGCGATTTTAACTCCCCTTGGTATTTGTATAAACTGAATAATTAAAGTTGACTTATGACTTTTATAAAATGCACTTTGCAAATACTGTTAAAATTTATGTTCTTATTGCGGGGTTGAGTGTTGTGGTATCGTAACGCATTATCTCATGGATAACATTCATGTGCGGTAATGCTTCAAGAAAGTCTTGCCTTTCAATTAATACAGTTAAATTCCTATCTATTTCAAAGACCATATCAGATAAGACCTCAACCAGCCTGATTCGGGACAGGGAAATAACGAACACGCCCGATAAAGCACATCCGGCAAGAAACCACTCTGCATGGCTGCAAAGCAGACGATAGGGATGAACGGTATGGCTGACGTTTTCGTCGGTTCTGATACGCACTTGGTTCTGGTTAAGTATGGCGAGGGTTAGTCTGCTGAAATCACCGAACAGCGTTGGTTTCTGGCGCGGCTCCGGTAGCATAATCCTGTAGGGTGAAGGGTGCTCCCCGTCAAGCAGAAGGCTCAGCAGTTTGGCATCCATCGCGGGTAACAGACGGTCGAGATGCAGTAGTCTCGCCAGTATTTTCATATCCCGTTCCGTGCGGCGACGAAAGTAATGTGAGGCGAGCTGATACACGCCGTTTGCCTGTTCAATATCAAGATACGTGAGGCGGACATTGAAATCCCTCCGCAGCGTTCGTGTTGTCACCCCGAATTCTTCTGCCAGCGTCCCGATATGCAACTTTTCACCCTGAAACAAACGGCTCAGGATGATGGAGAGGCGGGTTGCCAGTCTGTCATGTTCGTTTTCTTGTGTTATCAGCGTCATACATCGTTCCCGAATTTTGCCCGGAAATGATGCCAGCAGTAGCGGACAGGATTTGTCCGCCCTCTGAAGTTTTTTAAAGCCTGAAAATCTTAAATGTAATTGCTAAGCGTCAGTATTCTCAGGTGAATAAAGATGCTTCTGGCGCATGTAGGCAATAAAAATACAGGATGGTAGCGTCACCCGGTATGCGGGACCGGCTAAATCTTTCAGCAGCCAGAGAGAACTGAGCACCCAGCCTACGGGACCGGCAAAAGCGCCCATGGTGCGTGTTAGCATGGCATTTCCTGCAACGGTCAGCCCTCTGCCTAACAAGGCTTTCGCCACGCCATTCGTTACAACAAGTGCCATCTGATAGGCCGCAAACCCGGATGTTTTTATCCCCGCCTGTATTGCCATGGTTAGCAGCCCCGGCGTGGGATTGCTGTGGCCTGTCTGCAATTCTTCCGCCACGGTCTTTAGCTGGTCGGGCGTCATCTTCTCAAGGCTTTTCTCCAGAATCTTCATCAACAGATTCATTTCAATGGTTTCAACACTGGATTTGCTGTTGTAGTTCACCTTCATTTTATCGCAGGCATCGGTAAGAATTTCCCGGTACAGCACCCCTTTACCCCAGCGGAGCAGCGTAGCGAAGTTGTTTGCGCCAAATGTCTGAACCTCGGCGGCAATGGCATCCCAGTAGCGCGGATGGTTGGGCTTGTGTTTTTTATACTGAGGATCGTAAGTCAGCGTTTCCGTAATACGTGCCAGTCCGTCTTTCGGATCGCAGATAAGTACAGAAACCAGTAAATCCAGATCGTCACGATGGCAGTGGCGTAGAAACTCAAGGTCAGGGTCGTGTCGGTAGGTAGCCATATTTCACATCATAGCGGATATTGGACCTGACAGTTTAAGGATGTCCCCGGACAGGGCGTGTCCGGCTGAAAAAGAAAAAAGTAAAAAAACCTGCCCGAAAGCAGGTTTCTGTTCATCGGATATCACGTTCCGGTTATTTTTTACGCCATTCCTTTTCCACTTTATCCGCGAAGGCATCGCACTGCCGGGCATATTCCGGGTTATAGAGCAGCTCCGACTGCGAAAGCTGCTGATCCTACCCGCGAATAGTGGACACGCGACTAAGTGAGTAAACTCTCAATCAGAGGTGACTCATGACAAAACCAGCATCAACCAGTAAGAAGCCACGCAAACAGCACACGCCAGAATTCCGCAAC
>NZ_JAMGZK010000028.1 GCF_025564065.1 Silvania hatchlandensis
ACGGGTCTACGTTAGAACACCAGCCATTAAAGGGTGGTATTTCAAGGTTGGCTCCACGCAGACTGGCGTCCACGCTTCAAAGCCTCCCACCTATCCTACACATCAAGGACCAGTGTTCAGTGTCAAGCTATAGTAAAGGTTCACGGGGTCTTTCCGTCTTGCCGCGGGTACACTGCATCTTCACAGCGATTTCAATTTCACTGAGTCTCGGGTGGAGACAGCCTGGCCATCATTACGCCATTCGTGCAGGTCGGAACTTACCCGACAAGGAATTTCGCTACCTTAGGACCGTTATAGTTACGGCCGCCGTTTACCGGGGCTTCGATCAAGAGCTTCGCGTTGCCGCTAACCCCATCAATTAACCTTCCGGCACCGGGCAGGCGTCACACCGTATACGTCCACTTTCGTGTTTGCACAGTGCTGTGTTTTTAATAAACAGTTGCAGCCAGCTGGTATCTTCGACTGATTTCAGCTCCGTGAGCAAGTCACTTCACCTACGCATCAGCGTGCCTTCTCCCGAAGTTACGGCACCATTTTGCCTAGTTCCTTCACCCGAGTTCTCTCAAGCGCCTTGGTATTCTCTACCTGACCACCTGTGTCGGTTTGGGGTACGATTTGATGTTACCTGATGCTTAGAGGCTTTTCCTGGAAGCAGGGCATTTGTTGCTTCAGCACCGTAGTGCCTCGTCATCACACCTCAGCGTTATACAGAGTTCCGGATTTACCTAAAACTCCCGCCTACATGCTTAAACCGGGACAACCGTCGCCCGGCCAACATAGCCTTCTCCGTCCCCCCTTCGCAGTAACACCGAGTACAGGAATATTAACCTGTTTCCCATCGACTACGCCTTTCGGCCTCGCCTTAGGGGTCGACTCACCCTGCCCCGATTAACGTTGGACAGGAACCCTTGGTCTTCCGGCGAGCGGGTTTTTCACCCGCTTTATCGTTACTTATGTCAGCATTCGCACTTCTGATACCTCCAGCAACCCTCACAGGCCACCTTCAACGGCTTACAGAACGCTCCCCTACCCAACAACACATAGTGTCGCTGCCGCAGCTTCGGTGCATGGTTTAGCCCCGTTACATCTTCCGCGCAGGCCGACTCGACCAGTGAGCTATTACGCTTTCTTTAAATGATGGCTGCTTCTAAGCCAACATCCTGGCTGTCTGTGCCTTCCCACATCGTTTCCCACTTAACCATGACTTTGGGACCTTAGCTGGCGGTCTGGGTTGTTTCCCTCTTCACGACGGACGTTAGCACCCGCCGTGTGTCTCCCGTGATAACATTCTTCGGTATTCGTAGTTTGCATCGGGTTGGTAAGCCGGGATGGCCCCCTAGCCGAAACAGTGCTCTACCCCCGAAGATGAATTCACGAGGCGCTACCTAAATAGCTTTCGGGGAGAACCAGCTATCTCCCGGTTTGATTGGCCTTTCACCCCCAGCCACAAGTCATCCGCTAATTTTTCAACATTAGTCGGTTCGGTCCTCCAGTTAGTGTTACCCAACCTTCAACCTGCCCATGGCTAGATCACCGGGTTTCGGGTCTATACCCTGCAACTTAACGCCCAGTTAAGACTCGGTTTCCCTGCGGCTCCCCTATACGGTTAACCTTGCTACAGAATATAAGTCGCTGACCCATTATACAAAAGGTACGCAGTCACCCTGATAAATCAAGGCTCCCACTGCTTGTACGTACACGGTTTCAGGTTCTGTTTCACTCCCCTCGCCGGGGTTCTTTTCGCCTTTCCCTCACGGTACTGGTTCACTATCGGTCAGTCAGGAGTATTTAGCCTTGGAGGATGGTCCCCCCATATTCAGACAGGATACCACGTGTCCCGCCCTACTCTTCGAGTTCACAACAT
>NZ_JAMGZK010000027.1 GCF_025564065.1 Silvania hatchlandensis
ATCCTTTGTTGCCAGCGGTTCGGCCGGGAACTCAAAGGAGACTGCCAGTGATAAACTGGAGGAAGGTGGGGATGACGTCAAGTCATCATGGCCCTTACGAGTAGGGCTACACACGTGCTACAATGGCATATACAAAGAGAAGCGACCTCGCGAGAGCAAGCGGACCTCATAAAGTATGTCGTAGTCCGGATTGGAGTCTGCAACTCGACTCCATGAAGTCGGAATCGCTAGTAATCGTAGATCAGAATGCTACGGTGAATACGTTCCCGGGCCTTGTACACACCGCCCGTCACACCATGGGAGTGGGTTGCAAAAGAAGTAGGTAGCTTAACCTTCGGGAGGGCGCTTACCACTTTGTGATTCATGACTGGGGTGAAGTCGTAACAAGGTAACCGTAGGGGAACCTGCGGTTGGATCACCTCCTTACCTTAAAGAACCTGCCTTTGTAGTGTCCACACAGATTGTCTGATGAAAAAGTAGCAGTAAAAAATCTCTCCAGGCTTGTAGCTCAGGTGGTTAGAGCGCACCCCTGATAAGGGTGAGGTCGGTGGTTCAAGTCCACTCAGGCCTACCAAATTCATCCTGATACTGCGTTGTGAAACGACTCGCATACTTCAGTATGCTTCGCCCTTCCGCGCCTTGTCTCAGTCTGAATTACCGGTAGAGAGATTAGTCTTACGATGGGGTTATAGCTCAGCTGGGAGAGCGCCTGCCTTGCACGCAGGAGGTCTGCGGTTCGATCCCGCATAGCTCCACCATCCTTTTACTGCGATAACAAGAAAACTTCAGAGTGTACCTGAGAAGGTGCGCTGCGAAGTTTTGCTCTTTAAAAATCTGGATCAAGCTGAAAATTGAAACGACACACTGTGTCTGCTCTCCGTAATAAGAGCAGATAAGCGGTGTGTTCGAGTCTCTCAAATTTTCACGACACGAACTGTTTTACGAAACAGCTTCGGGTTGTGAGGTTAAGCGACTAAGCGTACACGGTGGATGCCCTGGCAGTCAGAGGCGATGAAGGGCGTGCTAATCTGCGATAAGCGTCGGCGAGGTGATATGAACCTTTGACCCGGCGATACCCGAATGGGGAAACCCAGTGCAATCCGTTGCACTATCATGTCATGAATACATAGTGGCATGAGGCGAACCGGGGGAACTGAAACATCTAAGTACCCCGAGGAAAAGAAATCAACCGAGATTCCCCCAGTAGCGGCGAGCGAACGGGGAACAGCCCAGAGTCTGAATCAGCATGTGTGTTAGTGGAACGGTCTGGAAAGTCCGACGGTACAGGGTGATAGTCCCGTACACAAAAATGCA